>JAIBBP010000240.1 GCA_019694615.1 Microthrixaceae bacterium
TGTCGCGGCTGAGTGAAACAGCCAACCACCCATCGGAAGCCCGCACGAGGTGGCACGAGCCGCCGCAGCTCACGGCGCCCTGCCGGGTGAGACTCGAAAGCCGGGCACGCTCGGACAGGATCGCTGCGCCGTCGAGTTCGACCGGCATTCCGGCGCTCGCCGACGCTTCGGCGATCCGGACTGTCCATCGGTCGAGCGTCGTCAGGAAACCGGAGGGAAGGTCAGTGGGAGGGCCGTCGGCCCGACCGGTGAGATCGGCGAGCCCCGCTTCGTTCCTACACCCTGTCCCCATCGTGAGACATTGTGTCCCATGGATTCGGTTGAGCCGGTCGGCGCATCCGTGACGGTCGTCGACGAACCCTCGGTTCTCGGCGGAAGCCCAAGCCTTCACGGCCGTTCAGAGATCGTCGTCGCGCGTGTCGAGGACCTCGCTTCCACTCCCGGTTGGTGCGACGTGGGGGTCACGTCGGACGAGGAACTCGACGCGATCGTCGCGACGGTTGCCACCAATCCGATCGCCTCACGCTCGCTCGTCGAACTGCTGCGCTGCTCTCCGGACCTCAGCGTCGCTGCGGGTCTTCTGGCGGAGTCGGCGACGTACGCCGCGCTCCAGGCGAGCGCGGAGTTCCGGCGATGGCGGGAGTCGCGCCCCGTTCGTCCGATCCCGCCGACTGTCGACCCGATCGTGGTGGCGCGCCACGATGGCGAGCTTCGGCTCACCCTCAACCGACCGACACGACGGAACGCTCTCGACACCTCCATGCGCGACGCCCTGGCGGAACTCCTGAGCGTCGCTCGTCACGATTCATCGGTGACCTCGGTCGTCATCGACGGCTCGGGGCCGTCGTTCTGCGGCGGAGGAGACCTGGACGAGTTCGGATCGTTCCCCGAGCCGGGCGTCGCGCACCTGGTGCGACTCGAGCGAAGCCTTGGGCGCATGCTCGCCGAGCTTGCGGATCGAACGACGGTGCGCGTCCACGGGGCGTGTGTCGGTTCGGGGATCGAGCTGGCGGCGTTCGCTCGACACTTGACCGTTGCTCCCGACGTGTCGATCGGTCTGCCAGAGATATCGATGGGGCTCGTTCCCGGCGCCGGGGGAACGGTGTCACTTCCTCGACGGATCGGTCGTCACCGCACGGCTTGGCTGGCACTGACCGGCCGACGGATCGACGCGACCACTGCCTTGAGGTGGGGACTGGCAGATTCGTCGACGGAGACGTGAAAAGGGCATACCCTTTCCGGCGGGGGTGGAGATGGAAGCCGAGTTCGAGACGATTGTCGGGCCGCTCGCAGGGGACCGGGCGTGGCGGCGACAGATGCGAGTGCTCCGCGCCCGGATGTGGGCGTCGTGGGCGGGCAGCGTGACGCTGCGATCCTTGGCAGAGGTCGGGTGCGTGTTCACCGGCGTTCCCGCACAACGGTGCCGGGTTGTCCGGCCGGCTTCGGTGCTCGCGACGCGACGGGTTCGTTAGCGTCAAAACCGGCACGCCACCTCAGGGTGACGACGCTTCGAAGTCTCCGGCTCCGGCCCGAAACGACTTCAGCGTGTCGAACATCGCCGTCATCTCGTCGCCGTCCCAGCCGAGGTCGGTGAACACCTGCTCGTTGAGCACGCTCGTGGCGCGGCGCGCCAGGCGTCGGCCGGCCGGGGTGATCGCCGCGAGCGTCGTGCGCCTGTCGTCGGGGTGGGGGAGGCGCTGCACGAGGCCGTCTGCTTCGAGTCGGTCGACGGCGTTGGTCACGCTGGCGTGGTGCACTTGGAGCCGGGCTCCGATCTTGCCGAGGGGCATCGACCCGCGACTCGAGAAGTCGAGGAGGGCGAGCAACTCATAGCGGGAGAACGTGAGGCCGAGCGGTTTCAGCAGCGAGTCGATGCGCGCCATGACGAGGTGTTGCACGCGGATGATCGACGTGACGACGGCCATACCGTCGGCGGCGGCGTCCCAACCGTGGGCGACCCACTGCCGCCGGGCCTCGTCGATGGGATCGAAGGAGAGCACGTCGAGATCCTAGCCAGCGGAACGCAGATGTGTTGACGTCAACATAATTGCTATCCTGGGGTCGTGAGCCAGCGCACCGAGTCCAAACCGTCACTCCACGTCCCGGTTCACCCGGTGCGGTTCGTGACGGCCGCAAGCCTCTTCGACGGCCACGACGCGTCGATCAACATCATGCGACGGATCCTCCAGACCCAGGGTGCCGAGGTGATCCACCTGGGTCACAACCGGTCGGTCGACGAGGTCGTTCGGGCGGCGGTTGCCGAGGATGTGCAGGGCATCGCGCTCAGCTCCTACCAGGGCGGCCACATCGAGTACTTCAGGTACCTGATCGACCGGTTGCGCGAACTTGGCGCCGGCCACGTTCGGGTGTACGGCGGCGGCGGGGGTGTGATCATCTCCTCGGAGATCGCGGCACTGCACGACTACGGAGTGGCTCGCATCTTCTCGCCCGAGGACGGCCAGCGGATGGGGCTCGCCGGGATGATCAACTCGATGATCGCCGAGTGCGACGTCGACCTTGCCGAACCCGCCGTCGCCGTAGACGACCTCATAGGCGAATCCGTTCCGGTGCTGGCGCGGACGATCACGTCCCTCGAAGCCGGCGTTGTGCCTGCCGCCACGCTCACCGAACTTCGGGAGCTTGCCGGAGCTCGACCCGTGCCGGTGTTGGGCATCACCGGTACCGGCGGGTCGGGCAAGTCCTCGCTCACCGACGAGCTCGTCCGGCGCCTTCGCCTCGATCAGGACGACAAGGTGCGCGTCGCGGTGATCGCCATCGACCCGACACGTCGCCGGGGTGGGGGAGCTCTGTTGGGCGACCGAATTCGCATGAACTCGATCGACACCCCCCAGGTGTTCTTCCGGTCCCTGGCGACACGTTCGACCACGAGCGAGGTTCCCGAGTGTCTCGACGATGTCGTGGCGGCGGCCAAGGTGTGGGGCGCCGACGTGGTGATCGTCGAGACGCCCGGCATCGGCCAGGGCGACGCTGCGATCGTGCCGCACGCCGACGTGTCGCTCTACGTGATGACGCCAGAGTTCGGCGCTTCGTCCCAGCTCGAGAAGATCGACATGCTCGACTTCGCCGACGCCGTGGCCATCAACAAGTTCGAGCGGCGTGGTGCGGAGGATGCTCGCCGCGACGTCGCACGCCAACTGGTTCGCAACCGTGAGGCCTTCTCGCTCTCACCTGACGACATGCCCGTGTTCGGGACTGTGGCGTCACGATTCAACGATGACGGCGTGACGGCGCTTTACCAGCACCTCTGCGGCGACCTGAGAATGAAGGGTCTGAACCTGTCGGAAGGAATGCTGGCCGGTGTGTCGGGTCGGACCTCGTCGCGACTGGCCGAGATCGTCCCCTCCGCTCGGGTGCGATACCTCGCCGATATCGCCGAGTCGGTGCGTAGCTACCACCGCGAGACGGCCGAACAGTCCGCAGCGGCGCGAGCCGCGCAGCAGCTCGGCGCTGTGGCCGAGATGCTCACGGCCGATGGTTCGAGCAGCGCCGACGTTGAGCGCCTCGAAGCCGTGGCGAGCGCCGCGGTCACTCCAGCGAACCGTCGTCTGCTCGACGAATGGCCCGAGCGTGTCGCTGCGTTGACCGGTCCGGATCGTCCGGCCCGGGAATCGCTGTCGGGCCTCGCTGTGCCCAAGGTGTCGGTCCCCGGGTTCGTCGACCACGGTGAGCAGCTCCGCTGGCTCCGCGCGGAGAACCTGCCTGGTCACTTCCCGTTCACCGCTGGCGTCTTCCCGTTCAAACGCGAGGGGGAGGACCCGGCGCGTATGTTCGCCGGTGAGGGCGGACCGGCCCGCACCAACCGACGGTTCCACATGCTCTCGGAGGGTCAGCCGGCGAACCGCCTGTCGACCGCGTTCGACTCGGTGACCCTGTACGGATTCGACCCCGCCGAGCGCCCCGACATCTACGGCAAGGTCGGCAACTCCGGCGTGTCCGTCGCGACCCTCGACGACATGAAGGAGCTGTACGCGGGCTTCGACTTGAGCGATCCGTCAACGTCGGTATCGATGACCATCAACGGACCGGCTCCGGCGATTCTCGCCATGTTCCTCA
>JAIBBP010000002.1 GCA_019694615.1 Microthrixaceae bacterium
CAAGCGACCCCGGAACCTTCGACCTCCACATCGACGACACCGTCAAAAAGGCCGCCGCCACCCACAACGGCACCACCGGCCCCGTCACCGTCACCCCCGGCAACCACACCATCGCCGAAACCGCCGCTGGGTCGACTCTCGGCGGTGAGTACGACTCCTCCGTGGTTTGCGTGAGCGACACGCGGGAGGATGACGAAGTCCTCGAGGTGATCGAGGGCGAGGTCACCGTTGAGGTCGGGGACAACGTGGTCTGCACGTTCACCAACACCCGCAAGCCGGCCGACCTCACGATCGTCAAGAACCCCGGTTCGGAGTTCGTCCTTCCCGGAGGTACCGCCTCCTTCTCGATCACCGTGAGCAATGCCGCAGGCGGAGGTACGGCCCATGACGTCGTCGTGAGCGACCCGGTTCCCACCGGAGTCACCTACGTGTCGTCCCAGGACGGCGTCTGTGGCGAAGCAGGAACCAGCTGCGAGCTCGGCGACATCGCACCCGGTGCCTCCGTGACGTTCACCATCAACTACCTCGTCGGCTCCGATCCCGACCTGATGGTGGTCCACAACGCAGCGACCGTCACGTCGCCCGACGACCCCGAATCACCGGGCGACGACGCCGACATCCCGGTCGCCAGGATGTCGATCGTCAAGACCGGCACGCCGTCGAGCTACTCGGCGGAAGGTGATGTGCTCACCTACACCTATGTCGTCAGCAACACCGGCGGCGCCACTCTCACCGGCGTGACGGTCATCGACGACCGGATCCCAACCGAGTCGATCGATTGCAACGACGAAGGCGAAGGGAACGGTCAGCCCCTCACCCTGGCGGTGGAGGAGTCCGTGAGCTGCGTCGCGACGTACGCGGTGAAGGCCGCTGACATGACCGCCGACAGTGTGGACAATGTCGGAACTGCCGACAGCGACCAGACCGGCACGGTCTTCGACACGTGGAGCATTCCACGAGCGGCCCTGTCGATCGAGAAGGTCGCGACCTCCAAGGGCCCCTTCGCCCTCGGCGACACGATCAACTACGAGATCACCGTCACCAACGTGGGTACCGCCTCGTTGCACGGCGTTACGATCACCGAAGCGGGCGAGGGAGCGACACTCGACGACGAGTGTCCCGCTGCGCCGACCGGCGAGGGGGTGATCCTCCACAAGGGCGAGTCCGTAACCTGCACCGCAACACACACGGTGACCCAGGCCGATTTCGACGCCGGGTCGTACACCAACGTTGCGACAGCAGACTCCGATGAGACGCCACCGGTCGACGGCGATGAGACGGTCACGACCCCCGATCCCGCGGTGGACCTGGCGATCGTCAAGTCGCTCTCCAGCTCATCGATCGTCGCCGGTCAGCAGGCGACCTACACGCTGACCGTCTCGAACAACGGGCCAGCCACCGCGACGTCGGTGAAAGTCACCGACAAGATGCCCGCAGGCCTCACCGCGACCGCTGCTGCCGGACTGGGTTGGAGCTGCAAGATCGAGAACAACACCGTCGAGTGCTCAACGGCGGCGGTGATCGCAGCGAAGGCCCAACTCCCACCGATCACCATCACCGCGTCTGTGTCGGCAGATGCACGGGGCAACATCGTCAACACCGCAACGGTAGGTGGGACCCAGGTCGATCGTGATCCGTCCAACAACACGTCGACGGTGACCAACCCGATCACCGTCGTCCTGGCGGCAACCGTCGAGGCAACCACTACCACGACGATTGCTCAGCGGGCTCCGGTCACCGTGGCCGCTGCGCCTACCCGAGTCGCGCAGCGGACCGGTACGCCGTTGGCGACCACGGGGACGACCTCCTCACTCCTGTTGATCGTCGCCGGTTCGCTGATGGTCATCGGCTCGGTCGCACTCGGTGTCCGGAGGCGCCGCCTGCGGTAGCGGTAGGTCACCCACCGGGGTCCTACGATGCGCCGATGCCCATCGATTCCGACGTCGCCGCCGATCCTGAGCGCTTCATGCGCCTCGCGATCGAGGCGGCCCGTATCGCCGAAGCGGATGGCGATCTCCCCATCGGAGCCGTCGCGGTGGTCGGCGGTGAGGTCATCGCGTCGGCGGGCAACCGCCGTACGGTCGACGGTGACCCCACCGCCCACGCGGAGCTCCTCGTGTTGCGCGACGCCGCCACTCAAACGGGGGAATGGCGCCTCAACGATCTCACGGTCGTGGTCACCCTAGAGCCCTGCCCGATGTGCGCCGGTGCACTGTGGGCAGCTCGGGTCGGCGGCTTGGTGTTCGGTGCGGCCGACATGAAGGCCGGGGCGACCGGGTCGCTCTACCACCTCGGCAGCGACCCTCGCCTCAACCACGAGTACCCGACCCGCGGCGGAGTGCTGGCCGCCGAGTGCGCTGCGATGTTGACGGACTTCTTCGAGGCACGGCGCTAGTAGAGTCCGAGCCAATACCGCAATCGGGTACGGAGCCGTGTCGAAGGTCCGCTATCGTCGTCGCCGGAGAGTTGCCGGAGCGGACGAACGGGACGGTCTCGAAAACCGTTGAGGTGCAAGCCTCCGGGGGTTCGAATCCCCCACTCTCCGCCGTTCGCGCCGGGAATCGTGTCCGTCCCTCCGGCGTTGACCATCTCCGAGGTGATGCAACATGCACGTGCTCTACCGCATGTCGCACATGGACGAAACGGCGGCCGATCGCAAACTCGACCGAGGACTGGTTCGTCGCGTCGGCCGCTACGCCCGCCCGTACCGGTCGATGCTCGTGGGCTTCCTCCTCACCATCGTCCTCGAGGCGCTGCTCGCGCTCGCACCGCCGCTCCTGTTCAAAGCGATCGTCGACGACGCGATCGGCAACCGCGACCTTGGACTTCTCACGACGCTGTCGCTCCTCGTTGTCGCCGCCGCGGTGTTGTCGGCGCTACTCGGGCTCGCCGAGCGTTGGTGGTCGGCACGCATCGGCGAAGGCCTGATCTTCGACCTGCGTTGCGAACTGTTCGACCACGTACAACGCCTCCCGATGGCGTTCTTCACCCGCACCCAGACGGGTTCGCTCGTCAGTCGTCTGAACAACGACGTCATCGGCGCTCAACGGGCGTTCACCGGCACACTCGGCACCGTTGTCTCCAATGTCATCACCGTCGTCGTAACGCTCGCAGCGATGGCGAAGCTGGAGTGGCGCCTCACGATCGCGTCGGTTCTTCTCCTTCCGTTGTTCATCTGGCCGGCGAAACGGGTCGGCCTCCGCTTGGCCGGCATCACCCGCGACGGCATGCAGGAGAACGCCGAGATGAACAACATCATGACGGAGCGCTTCGGCGTGTCCGGCGCGATGTTGGTCAAGACGTACGGCCACGAGGACCGCGAGCTGTCGCAGTTCGCCGGTCGTGCCGCCAAGGTTCGCGACATCGGGGTGCGCTCGGCGATGCTCACCCGAATCTTCATGGCCGTGATGGGCCTGGTCGGAGCGGTCGGCACTGCGGCGATCTACTGGTGGGGCGGGCGGCAGGTGGTGAACGGCGCCATCACGCTCGGAACACTCACTGCCCTCGCCGCGCTCGTCCTTCGCATCTACGAACCGTTGACCTCCCTGACGAACGCCCGCATCGATGTGATGTCGGCATTCGTCAGCTTTGAGCGGGTGTTCGAGGTCCTCGATACCCCGAACCCGATCCAGGAGTCGGCGAATCCCCACCACCTCACCGAGACACGCGGCCGAATCGATTTCGACGATGTCACGTTCAGCTATCCGTCCGCATCTCGCGGGGCGGTCGCGTCGCTCGAAGGCGACTTCGGACCGCAGACCGACGAGACCGCCACGGTGCTCAACGGTGTGTCGGCCATCATCGAGCCGGGCCAGATGGTCGCGCTGGTCGGCCCGTCGGGGGCCGGCAAGTCGACCATGTCGGCGCTCCTCACCCGGCTCTACGACGTGACGAGCGGGTCGATCCGCATCGACGATCATGACATCCGCGACATCACCCTCGAAAGCCTTCGCGACGCGATCGGGGTCGTCGCCCAGGATCCACATATGTTCCACACCACGGTCGGCTTGAACCTGCGGTACGCCAAGCCCAACGCATCCGATGCCGAACTCCGCGCAGCGTGCGATGCCGCCCAGGTGCTCGACGTCGTCGACCGCCTCCCCGACGGCTTCGACACGGTCGTCGGCGAACGCGGGTACCGGCTCTCAGGCGGCGAGAAGCAACGCCTCGCGATCGCCCGCATGCTCGTCAAGGATCCCGCGATCGTGATCCTCGACGAAGCCACCAGCCACCTCGACAGCGAGAACGAGCACCTCGTTCAACTCGCACTCGCCACAGCGCTGCAGGGCCGCACGTCGATCGTCATCGCTCACCGGTTGTCAACCATCACGTCAGCTGATCAGATCCTCGTGATGGAGGACGGGCGAATCGTCCAGCGCGGCCGTCATGCGGAGCTGGTGACATCCGGCGGGCTCTACACCGACCTCTACCGCACTCTGGTCGGTGCCGAGAACTGACGACGGCGAGCGCTCAGCGTCACCGCGGGGAGCCGTTGCGACCTGCCCCGGATACGCAGGCGACCGACCTCGGTCCAGCCCTCCGGGCTTCCCGCGGCCTGCCACGTCGCAAGCGAGGAGAGCACGCCCGACCGCTCCTCCTTCGCCATGTCGCACAGTCGGGCAGCGAGATTCACGCAATTGCCGATCACCGTGTACTCGTAACGTTCCGGGGTCCCGATGTAGCCGGCAACCGCGGTGCCCGCGGCGACCCCGATGCCGGCATCGAGGACAAGACCCGCGCGTGCGAGGTCACGTCGCAAGGATGCTGCCGCGCGCAATGCGTGTGTCGCGTGTGCCGCGTCGGGCTGTGGGGCGCCGAACACGCACAACGCCGCGTCCCCTTCGAACTTGTTGACCCAACCCCCTTCGCGGTTGACCGCGGCCACCACGATCCGGAAGAACCGGTTGAGCATGGCGACGACCTCGTGTGGCGGTTGGCTCTCGCTGAAGCGGGTGTACCCCTGCAGGTCGACGAACAGCACCGTCACCTCGCGCTGCTCGCCGGCGGAGTCGAAACCGACGCCGTCACCGGCCAGGTGCGCCAACGCCGGCTGACCGACCTGCCGGCCGAACAGGTCGCGAAGTTCCTCGCGCTCGCGGAGTCCCGCGACGAGGTCGTTGACTCCCTCGGCGAGCCGGCCCAACTCGCCGAGATCGTCGACCGGCACGTCGATCGTGAGATCGCCCTGCTCGACCTCACGGAGTACACCGCGAAGCCGGTTGAGCGGGCGAGACACCGAGATGGCGGCGACGGTCATCACTGCACCGCCACCGAGCAGCCCGAATCCGGCGATCCACGCGAGCCGACTCGGTTCGATCCGGTCGTCGAGGACAGGAACGACGCCGAGCAGGGCGATGGGCATGCCACTGCCCATCAGCCACGCGAGCATCAAACGCGGCCACACCTCGCGCCGGCCTTCGGGAAGCGTGCCGTCGCGGAGAGCGAGAGCGAACACCGGCCGGAAGTGCCCCTCGAGAAGGAGGTAGAGCAGCGTGCACGTGACGACACCGGCGATCGCGATACCGATCGACACCCGACGCGCCGACTCGTTGAGCACCCCGAACAGGACCGCACCGCCGAACCACGCAACGAGGGCCGTGCATGTCTCCAGGAACGGAAGCCGGAACACCAGCGAGCGTTGCCTCGACGTGGCCGGTGTTCCGTCGCGCACCCACGACACGGCCCGGCGGAGGAGCAGAGCGTTGACCGGTAGGCCGAGCAGAAGGTGGACTCCCAGATAGGCGCCGAACACGAGCAGGTTGAGCGAGTTCGCCTCATCGCTGTTGCCCGCCGGGTACAGCACGCTGACGTAGAAGAGGATCACCGCGAGACCGAGGCCGTTTGCAATGACCTGCAACCCGATCACGCCACGGACGGTCGAACGAGCGCGCGCGGTTCCGGCTTCCTCACGACTCCGCCACCGATCCGCCGGACGGGAATCGGGTTGGGCCGGAGCACTCCCCTCCGGGATCTCGCTGGGAACCTCCGACATCTACGTGCAGTATGGCGGGAAGAGCGCCATCTCGGTCGGGCCTAACGTTCCCGTCGTGGCTGACACCGTGACCTGGTCCATCTCCCAGCTCACCGAATGGGTGAACGCGCTCATCGGTGAGACGCTCGGCGGTGAGATCTGGATCGAGGGCGAGATCAGCAACCTGCAGCGATCCGCTGCTGGACACGTGTACTTCACGCTGACCGAGCCGGCCGCCGAACTCTCCGGGCAACGTCGGGCGACCAACACACTCGCGGTCAGCCTCTTCGAGTGGCACCGACAGAACGTCAACAGGCACCTCCGGCGCAGCGGTGGCGCCGTACGCATCTCCGACGGAGTCCGGGTCCGCGTACGAGGCAGCGTCGAAATCTACGGCGCCCGCAGCCAGCTTCAGCTCAAGATGACCGGCATCGACCCGGTGTTCACGCTCGGCACGATGGCCGCCGAACGCGCCCGCACCCTCGCAACGCTCGAAGCCGAGGGTCTGCTCGCGGCCAACCGGGCACTGCGCCTCCCTCCAGTCCCCACACGGGTTGCGGTCGTCACAAGCCGAGGAAGCGCCGCGCACGCGGACGCGCTCCACGAACTCGTCGGCTCGGGAATCGGCCTCGACATCATCGTGATCGACGCCCGCGTCCAGGGGACCGACGCCGTTGCCTCGATCGTTGCAGCGCTCAGCCACGCAGCGAGCCTTTCACCCGACGTCGTGCTCCTCGTTCGTGGAGGAGGTGCCCGAACGGATCTCTCAGCGTTCGACGACGTGAATTTCGCGCGCAGCGTCGCTCTCACTCCGGTCCCGGTCTGGACCGGGATCGGCCACGAGACAGACCGCACAGTTGCCGACGAGGTCGCCCATCAGTCGTTCAAGACGCCGACGGCGTGCGCAGCCGCTGTAGCCGATGCAGCGACGGCGGCGGCGCAATGGTTCGACGTGACTTGGGAGGAGGTGTGTGACGCGGCCGCGGTGCGACTCGAACGGGCCAACGCTCGGCTCGACCGTTTGGCCTCGCGCTCGGCGCGCTCCGCGCTCGCCGACCTCGACGCCGGCGGCGCACACCTGACGAACGCTGCACACCGCACCCGACGTGCCGTCGATGCACATCTGATCCGACAGGCCGCTCACCTCCGTGACCTGGTTCGCAGGGTGACGCTGTCGGCGCCGCGCTCGGTGGCCGACCACTCACGTCGGCTCGACAGCATCGCGTCGACGCTCCGTGCGTACGACCCTGCGACGTCACTCGCCCGAGGATGGACGATCACCCGTGGGGTGGGAGGGCGAGTCGTGCGTGCGGCCGATCTCACGCCCGGAGACATCGTCGTCACGCAGTTCCACGACGGCTCGGTCGCCTCGCAGGTGCAACGCGTCGATGGACGCGGAGCTACGGTGACCGGTCCATGACCGAGGACGACCCGACTCCCGACCCCGTCAGCACGGAGTCACCGGGCTACGCCGCAGCGATGACGGAGCTCGAAACCATCCTGGCGCGGATCGAGGACGAGCAACTCGACATCGACCTGCTCGCCGACCTTGTCGCCCGGGCGGCTGAACTGGTCGGACTGTGCCGCGAACGGCTCGACGCGGCGCGGTTGCGGGTCACCGAGATCGTTGCCGACCTCGACGAGGGCGCCGGACTGTAGCGGGTACTCGACCGGTCCTCACGACTTGAGATCGCGCTCGGTTTGCCGATTGAGAGTCGGTATGCCGAGTCAGGTCCCAAACCCGAGTTCCGCTGCGGTCGTCGATCAACCCGACGTCGACGCGTCGATCGCCGACACCCAACTCCTCTGGAGCCATCTCAGCAACGCTTCGATCGCGACCGTTCGCTGCGATGTCGACGGGACGATCGAGTGGGCATCCCCATCGGCGTTCACCGTGTTGGGCTACACCCCACTCGACTTGTCGGGCCGATCGATCGACAGCCTTCTCGACGACGACACCCGGCCAGCGGTCGCGTCGCGCCTCGGGCTCGACGGCGTCGGAGCGACCTCACTGGATCCGATCTGCTGTCAGGTGCGCGCCAGCGATGACACTCGCGTCTGGTGCGACGTCGACGTGCTGGCAGTCGAACACCTGGGAGAACCCCGGTTCCTCATCACTCTCCGCGACGCGTCAAGACGAGTCGCTGACACGCGGGCGTTGAAGTCGAGCGAGGAGCGATTTCGGACCATCGTGAACGAAGCCCCGTTCGGGGTCGGACTGCAGGACCGGGACGGGAACTTCGTGTTCCTGAACTCCCGGCTCAAGCGGATCATGGGTACCTCAGCGAACTACCTGCTCCGCGACGAACTCGACGAACACATCCATCCCGGCGATCTGAAAGACGCAACGTCAGCCCACGAGCGGCTCGGCGATGACGAGTCCACAACCCGTCAGGTGCGTTTCCTGAGGCCCGACGGGGAGCTCCGGTGGGGGTCGGTTCGCATCATCCCCCAAGCCGACAGTGGCAGCGAGGCCACCAACTACCTGTGGGCGGTGGAGGACATCACTGCCCGCGTCCGTGCCGAAGAGGACCAATCGCGGTTGTACACGCTCATGGAGGCGTCGTCGGACCTCGTGATCGTGATGAACCCCGATCTGGTGCCGCTCTATCTCAACCCGACCGCGCGGCGGTTCCTCGGGGTCGATGAGAACGAGGTACTCACACCCGCCACCGAGCCGCTGGAGTTCCGCTCACGCCCATTCGGCACGATCGGCCTCATCGGCGAGCACATGGCCAACCGCGAGATCTGGCACGGCGAACTCACGCTGCAGAGCGCGTCGGGGACCTGGGAACCGTTCTCCGCGATGATCGTGCCGGACGCCCAATCGGGGAGGCTGAATCGAATCTCGGCAGTACTGCGCGACATCACCGAACGCAAGCAGTTCGAGGAGCGTCTGGAGTGGGAGGCAACACACGACCACCTGACGGACCTCCCCAACAGGACGCTGCTCACCCAACGCCTCGCCAGCGCGATGGAGCGCGGTGCCCAGGAGGGAACCTGGGTCGCCGTGGTGTTCCTCGACCTGGACAACTTCCGCATCATCAACGAGAGCCTGGGCCATCGCGTCGGTGACAACCTCCTCAAGCAGACCGCTCAGAAGCTGGCGGGTCTGGTCTGGTCCCAGGACATGGTGGCCCGGTTCGGTGCCGACGAGTTCGCGATCGTCATGGAGGGGCTCGAGACCCCCGACAGCGCTGAGGCGCTCGCCGAACGCATCCGCCGGGCGGTGTCGGGCCGAGTCGGAATGGCCGAGGTCGAGCTCCTCATGACGTTCACCGCCGGCGTGGCCGTCACCGACGGAACCCGAGGCGACCCAGCCTCGGTGATCCGCGATGCCAACGCCGCGCTCCACGAAGCGAAGCTCCGCGGCCGCGACCGGACCGAGGTCTTCAACGGCAACCTCCGGGCGAAGGCCGTCGACCGTCTGACTGTCGAAACCGGGCTCCGCCGCGCCCTGCGCCGCGACGAGCTCCGGTTGTTCTTCCAGCCACAGATCGCGCTGGAGACGGGTCGCATCAGCGGCGCGGAAGCGTTGATCAGGTGGCAACATCCCGAGCACGGGCTCCTGACGCCGGGCGAGTTCGTTCCGATCGCCGAGCAGTCCGGGCTCATCATCCCGATCGGATCCTGGGTCGTCGCCGAGGCGTGTCGGACGCTCGCTCGCTGGGCCGAGACCCTTCCCGATGGGGAGCATCTGACGATGGGGATCAACCTGTCGGGAAAGCAGCTGATAAGGCCGAGCCTGATCGCCGATATCGAGTCCGTACTCGAGGAGACCGGCGTGAACCCGGCCAACATCGAGATGGAGATCACCGAGTCCATCCTGCTCGACGACGTCGATCGGTCGATCGTCGTGTTGGAACGACTGAAGGCGCTTGGGCTCAGACTGTCGCTCGACGACTTCGGTACGGGGTACTCGTCGCTGACCTACCTCCGCTCGTTCCCGATCGATGTCGTGAAGATCGATCGAAGTTTCGTGGATGGCATCGGAGATGATCCTGACAATGCGGCGATCGTGCGCTCCGTCATCGATCTCGCCTCCACGCTCGGGCTCCAATGCATCGCCGAGGGCGTCGAGACGGACTCGGATCTCGCGGCGCTCCGCTCGTTGGGCTGCGATCACGCCCAGGGGTTCCTGATCGCGAAACCGTTGTCCGAGTCCGATGCAGCTCGGCTGATCGCCTACGAACCCGCCTGGTAACGATCGACCATGCTCCGAATCGTGCTGGCCGACGACCATCAGCTCCTTCGTGAGGCGATCCGGCGCGGGCTCGAAGAAGCAGGCGAGGCCGTAGTCGGCGAAGCGTCCACGGGAGATCAGGCCGTCGCGCTGGCGCGGTCGACCAGGCCCAACATCGTGGTGATGGATCTGTCGATGCCTCAGGTCGACGGAGTAGAAGCGACGCGTCGCATCAACGCGGAACTCCCCGGGGTGCGCGTCCTCGTCCTGAGCATGCACGATGACCCGGCCCGGACCCGAGCGGCGATCGGAGCAGGAGCGTCGGGATACCTCACGAAGGGCACGTCCTTCGCCCAGCTGTTGTTCGCGATCCGGTCGATCGCGGCGGGAGAGACGTTCCTCAGTCCAGAACTCGCCGTCCCCGCGCTCTGGGCAGCGGCCGAACCTGATGAGCGGGCTGACCAGGAACCGCTCACGGACCGTCAGGTCGAGATCCTCCAGATGGTCGCCAACGGCTCGGCCACCAAGCAGGTGGCGCGCGATCTCGGCATAACGCAGAAGACGGTTCACAACCACTACAACTCGATCTACCGGAAGCTGAATTCTCAGTCCTTGACGCACGCCGTGCTTCGCGCAGTCCGGATGGGCATCGTGCAGCTCGACTGAGGTCGACGTTCTCACAGCCGCCTCCTACGATCGCCTTCGCCCGGCGCGCCCCGTCGGTGCGCGACCGAGGAGAGGACATGGCCGACATCACCGGCTACACGGCACCGGGCTACGAAGGGGTGCGGGCCGCGTTCGCGGACAACTTCGACCACCGGGGAGACCTCGGCGCCTCGTTCGCGCTCTACCGCGACGGTGCACTCGTCGTCGAGCTTCATGGGGGCGTCACCCAGCCGGGCGGCACCACCCCCTACGGACCCGACCACCTGCAGCTCGTGTTCTCCGCCACGAAGGGCGCGACTGCCATCTGCGCGCACATTCTCGCCGAGCGAGGACTCCTCGACCTCGAGGCACCGGTCAGCGACTACTGGCCGGAGTTCGCCGCTCACGGAAAGCAGGACGTGCCGGTGTCGTGGCTGCTCTCACACCGGGTCGGGCTCCCCGACGTCGACCGTCCCATGACCTTCGAGCAGGCGCTCGCGTGGGATCCAGTCGTCGAGGCCCTCGCCGACTCGGTACCCGTATGGGAACCCGGCGCCGACCGCGGCTACCACGCGGTCACCTACGGCTGGTTGGTCGGCGAGGTCGTCCGTCGAGTCAGCGGCAGGTCACTCGGACGGTTCTTCGCCGAGGAGGTGGCTGCGCCCTTGGGCCTGGAGTTCTGGATCGGCTTGCCCGACGAGCATCACGATCGCGTCGTACCGCTAGTCCCCATCTCCCTGCCAGAGGGGATGCACCTAGGCGACCCCGCCGCTCCTCAACCCGGCATGATCGCCATGCTGCAGATGCTGATGGGTGCCGATTCGCTCATCGCTCGGGCACTCTCTGCTCCTGGAGGCTCCCTGGTCAACGACGACGACTGGAACCGTTCCGAACTGTGGTCTGCCGAGATCCCGGCGGTGAACGGGATCGGCACGGCAACGGCGCTGGCGAAGATGTACGCGGCGACGGTCAGCGACGTGGACGGCGTCCGGTTGCTCAACGACGACACGATTCGCAACGCGATCGAGGTTCGCAGCAGCGGCCCGGACCAGGTGTTGGTTTTCGACATCCCCTTCGGCCTCGGTTTCATGCGCGACTCCATGTTCGCGAGGTTCGGGTCGCCCACCGCGTTCGGACACTATGGAGCCGGCGGGTCGGTCGGGTTCGCCGATCACCACCATCGGATCGGGTTCGGATACGCCATGAACAAGATGGAGCTCGGAATCGCGGGAGACCCTCGCACCGCAGCGCTCATCGACGCGGTGTACGCGTCCCTGTCGTGAGCGCCGACATCGCCGTGCAGGCGAAGCGACGACGGACGTTCGCCATCATCAGTCATCCTGACGCTGGCAAGACGACCCTCACCGAGAAGTTCCTCCTCTACGGTGGCGCCCTCACCCAGGAGGCCGGCGCGGTCAAAGCCCGAGCCGAGCGGCGGTCCGCCACGTCGGACTGGATGGCGTTGGAACAGCAACGCGGTATCTCGATCACGTCCACGGTGCTCCAGTTCTCCTACCGCGACTGTGTCGTGAACCTGCTCGACACACCCGGCCACCGCGACTTCTCCGAGGACACCTATCGGGTCCTCACCGCCGCCGACGCCGCGGTGATGGTGCTCGACGCGGCGAAAGGCATTGAGCCTCAGACGCTCAAACTGTTCGAAGTGTGCCGCGACCGAGGGCTTCCGCTCCTCACCTTCATCAACAAGTGGGACCGCCCGGGACGCGATGGTCTCGAGTTGCTCGATGAGATCGAGTCGATGATCGGGGTGCAGCCCACACCGGTCACGTGGCCGGTCGGGTTCGCCGGCGACTTCCGAGGCGTGGTCGACCGTCGAACCGGCGAGTACACGCGCTACACGCGGACCGCTCGTGGCTCAACGATCGCGCCGGAGGAACTGATCGACGCTGACCGCGCAGCGGCCGAGGAGGGCGACGCGTGGTCGACGGCCGTCGACGAAATGGAGTTGTTCGGAGCCACTGGCCAGGATCTCGACGTCGAGTCATTCCTGGCCGGCAAGACCACGCCCACCTTCGTCGGATCGGCGATGACCAACTTCGGGGTCGGCAAGCTGCTCGACGGCGTCATCGACCTGGTTCCGCCACCCGGTCCGCGACCCAGCCAGGACGGATCCGTTCGCTCACTCGATGCTCCGTTCGCCGGGTTCGTTTTCAAGGTCGCCGCCAACATGGACCCGAGCCACCGCGATCGCATCGCGTTCATCCGCGTATGCTCCGGCCGATTCGAACGCGGGATGGTGGTCACACATCAGCGAACCGGCAAGCCGTTCGCCACCAAGTACGCGCATCAGGTGTTCGGTCAGGATCGCGAAACCGTAGAGGAGGCGTTTCCCGGCGACGTGGTCGGGTTGGTGAACGCCGGGGACGTTCGCGTCGGTGATTCACTCTACGAGGCGGACCCGGTGACGTTCCCGCGTATCCCGAGCTTCGCGCCCGAGCACTTCTCGATTGCCCGTGTGCGGGACACCGGGCGCTACAAGCAGTTCCGCAAGGGCATCGCCCAACTCGACGAGGAGGGCGTTGTGCAGGTGCTGCGCGCGCCCGACACCGGCGATCAGGCACCGGTACTCGCCGCCGTCGGGCCGATGCAGTTCGAGGTGGTCGCGTATCGGTTGGAGAACGAGTTCGGTGCCACCGTCGAACTCACCCCCACCGCCTACCGGGTCTGCCGACGCACCGATGCCGCTGGCCGCGACCGCCTCCGAGGCATGCGTGGCGTTGACGTACTGGAGCGCTCCGACGGCACGCTGCTCGCGCTGTTCGAGAGTTCCTACTGGCTCGACCGACTCGTGGCCGAAGAGCCTGACCTCTGTCTCGAGAAGCTGGTGGCGGAGGGAGAGCTTCGCCAGTAGGAGGCGGCCGCCGGATCGTTTCACGGTCCGCGGACTCGTTCGTGCCCAGCGCTAGGTTGGCCCCGCCTGGGAACGAAGGAGTACCACAGTGGACGACGACGCGTTTCGGCCTCCGAGCCGGGAACGGTTTCGTGAAGAACGCCGCGCGCTGAAGTCCGTCAGTCGTCGACAGCACCTCCTCCGGGTGCCTCTTGTAGCGGCTGGCCTCGCTCTCGTCGGTGCCGGCACCTACCAACTCGTTGGCAGCAACGACACCAGCGGCATCGATGTCCCCGTCGATGTTCAAGGAACCAGCGTTGAACGGTCGACCACCACGAGCACCACGTCGACGACGACCAGCACCACCACTACGACGCTTCCCCCCACGACGCTGCCGCCGACAACCGTTCCCCCAACCACCGTGAAGAAGCGGGTTGTGCCCAAGACGACCGTCGCCCCAACGACCGCCCCCGCCGACACCGCCGAGACCACCGTCGCACCACCGGTCGCGTAGCCCCGACGGGCGACCGCGGCAACCTGTTCCAGCGCGGCCTCGTCAGGCCGGTAGGATGCCGGACACCCGTCCGCGGGGGTGTAGCTCAGTTGGCTAGAGCACCTGCTTTGCAAGCAGGGGGCCGTGGGTTCGAGTCCCATCACCTCCACCGCTGAACCCCGGGGTTTTTGGCCGGTTCCGGGTCCGCTCCGCGAAAACTCCGCGAGATTCGGAGGACCTCATGCGTCCCCTGGGCTGGTCCCACGAGTTCAGGGTCCACCCGTGGGACGAGCTTGCCGGATGGTGCGAACCATCAGAACGACAGTCACGACGTGCCCGGTTCCACCGGCTAAGAGGCCGCGCGGATTGATGGGTAGGCACGCGCCGATGTGGTGGCCCTCGCCCAGGATCGCTGGTGGTCCACCGGTTGGGGAGTTGCCCGTGATCAGATCACGAGTGCTCCAACCCAACCAACCGGA
>JAIBBP010000195.1 GCA_019694615.1 Microthrixaceae bacterium
GGTCGACGTCGGCACTGCCGGCCTGCGAGATGGTGGCGAGCGCCTCGCCCGTAGCTGGTTCGTAGGCCGTGAACGTCGCCCCGTCGGCCGCGGCGACCTTCTCGCCGGCGATAACCAGGTCGTAGGCGGTGGCGAGCGGTTGGGCGGAGACGGAGCGGGCAGTCGTCGACATGGCCGGATCGTACCTCCGCCCCCTAGTGTGACGCCTCACTCGCACCGCCAAGTCGAGCCGCCCCCCTGGGGTTTTGTTCGGCGAACGTACACAGATCTGTGTACGTTCGCCGAACAAAACCCCGAGCGGCCTCGACCACCCGACCAGGAGCTACAGACATGGGTCGCCTCGACGACAAGATCGCAGTCATCACCGGCGGGGCCGCCGGCATGGGACGCATCGCCTGTGAGCGGTTCGCCGCCGAAGGCGCCAAGGTCGTCGTGGCCGACGCCAACGGCGAGGCAGCGGCCGAAGTTGCCGACGCGATCAACGCCGCGGGGGGAACCGCAGCGGCGTCGGCTGTCGACGTCCGCGAGGCCGCGCAGGTCGAGGCAATGATCAAGGTCGCCGTCGACAGCTGGGGCGGCCTCGACATCTTGTACAACAACGCCGGCGTCTCCCCCGGCGACGACGGCACGCCGCTGGAGACCAGCGAGGAAACGTGGGACTTCACGTTCGACGTGAACGTGAAGGGCCTGTTCCTCTGCTGCCGCTACGGCATTCAGGCCATGCTCGACTCCGGCGGCGGGTCGATTGTCAACGTCGCCAGCTTCGTCGCACACATGGGTGCCGCCACGCCACAGGTGGCGTACACCAGCTCGAAGGGCGCCGTCCTGGCGATGACCCAGGAGATCGCCGCCATCTACGCCCGACAGGGCATCCGGGCCAACTCGCTCTGTCCCGGCCCCGTCCTCACGCCGCTGCTGGCCAAGTTCCTGTCCGACGAGGAGAAGCGCCAGCGCCGCCTCGTCCACATCCCGATGGGTCGCTTCGGCGAAGCCGAGGAGATGGTCAACGGGGCGCTGTTCCTCGCCAGCGACGACGCGTCGTACATGACCGGCCAGTCGCTGATCATCGACGGCGGCATCACCAAGACCTACACCACGCCGCTCTAGGAGCACACGATGATCACGATCGACCGACTCCGTGAGCTGCACGACCTCGGCGAGGTCGACACGGTCCTCGTCGTGTTCCCCGACATGCAGGGCCGCTTCATGGGCAAGCGGGTGATGAGTGGGTTCTTCCTCGACGAGATGCCGCGCAACGGCGGCGCGATCGAGGCATGCGACTACCTGCTCGCCGTCGACGTCGACATGAAAGTGCTCGACGGCTTTCGCTTCACCAGTTGGGAGACAGGCTACGGCGACTTCGTCTGCCGGCCCGACCTGTCGACGCTTCGGCTCGTACCGTGGCTCGAGAAGACGGCCCTCGTCGTGGGCGACCTCGTCGACCACGACGGCAACGACATCGACGTGTCGCCGCGAGCGATCCTCCGCCGCCAGATCGGCCTCGCCGCCGACCGCGGCTACACGGTGAAAGCCGGCACCGAGCTGGAGTTCTTCCTGTTCCAGGAGTCGATGGAAGAGGCGTGGAAGCAGGACTTCAAGGGCCTTACACCGTCCAGCCCCTACGTGATCGACTACCACATCCTCCAGACGTCCAAGGACGAGTGGCTGATCCGCAAGATCCGAAACGACATGGCCGCGGCGGGGATCCCCGTCGAGAACTCCAAGGGCGAGGCCGGCCTCGGCCAGCACGAGCTGAACCTGCGCTACGCGGGAGCGCTGGAGATGGCCGACAACCACACCATCTACAAGAACGGCGCCAAGGAGATCGTGGCCCTCGCCGGGCGAGCCATCACGTTCATGGCGAAGCACCACATCGACGAGGTCGGCAGCTCCTGTCACGTCCACTCGTCGCTGTGGGACTCCTCCACCGACCGGTCGCTGATGCCCGACGACTCCGGCCACGGACTGAGCGAAACCTTCCGCTGGTACCTCGGCGGGCTGCTCGCCACCGCAGCCGACTTCGCCCTGTGTTGGGCGCCCTACATCAACAGCTACAAGCGCTACCAACCTGGCTCGTGGGCACCGACCGCCATCGGCTGGGGCACCGACAATCGCACTCTCGGCTTCCGCGTCGTCGGCCACGGCCAAGGCATGCGCGTCGAGAGTCGCGTCCCCGGAGCGGACTGCAACCCCTACATCGCGCTCGCTGCCACCATCGCCGGCGGCCTGTACGGCATCGAGAATCGGATCGAGCCGGGTGACGTGTATGAGGGCAACGGCTACGAGTCCGACCTGCCCCGTATCCCCCACACGCTGGTGGACGCGATCGCACGGTTCGAGTCGTCGGAGATCGCGAAGGCAGCGTTCGGCGACGACGCCCACTTCCACCTGCTGCACATGGCACGCCAGGAATGGGCCGAGTTCAACAACCACGTGACCGACTGGGAGCTCCGCCGCAACTTCGAGCGGCTGTAGAGCTCTGATGGCCTCGGCCACCTTCGCTCAGGTTCGCTCGCTTCGCTCGCTTCTTACGCTGCGGTACCTCGGCTGACGAGCCGGGGCCTCCTCCGCTCCGCCCCCCTTCCAACAGCGAAATGTGCTGCGAGGTGTGCGGTTTCGCGATTGTGTCGCATCACATTTCGTAGTGTGGGTGTCGCTATGACTCGACCGCTGATCGCCATCACGTGCCAACGCCACCCGCCGGGAAAGCTCTACAAGCTGGAGCCGGCGTTCACGATCATCAGTGACTACGTCGACGCCGTCTGGCGAGCCGGCGGGATGCCGATCCCCGTGTTCCCTCTCCCCGAAGGCGACATCGACGCCCAAGCCAACGCCGAGCAGGTGCTCGATGAGGTCGACGGGGTGATCGCCATCGGCGGACTCGACGTCGATCCGGCTCGGTACGGACAACAGCAACACGAATCCGTCATGCCGGCCCCCGTCGAGCAGGAAGACTTCGAGCTGGCGATCATCACCGGCGCGCTCGGTCGCGGGACGCCGCTGCTCGCCATCTGCCGCGGCACCCAGCTCCTGAATGTCGCTCTCGGCGGCACGCTGCACCAGCACATCACCGGGGTCGAGGGGTTTCAGGCCCACGGCATCCCCAACGGGGGTGGCGGCACCACCAACACGTTCACGTTCACCGACGGCTCCCTCGTCGCCGATGTGATGGGGAGTCCGTCGACCTCAGGCCGCTGCCATCACCATCAAGCCGTCGATGTCGTCGCTCCAGGCCTGGTCGTCACCGGGACGACCGACGATGGAGGCGTGGAGGTACTCGAGCTCGACGAGCCCACATCGTGGATGGTGGCCGTCCAGTGGCACCCCGAGGAAACCGCTGCCACCCACGCGCCGAGCCAGGCGCTTTTCGACGGGCTGGTCGCAGCGTCGCGCCCGCAGGAGTAGACCCCGCGTCGGCCGTCAGCCGGCCTTGGTGATGAAGGGCAGATCGACGACCTTCGCGGTGAGCAGCGTCCCGCGGGCATCGAGTGCGACGTCGGCGCCCACCTCGATCCCCGGATCGAGGAACGCGAGAGCAATTCCGTGCTCCAGCATCGGGGAGAAGTTGCCCGATGACACGGTGCCCACCCGCTGCTCCCCCGACATCACCGCCATGTCGGCCCGTGGCGGTCGCTTGCCCTCGACGCTGAGGCCACGCAGGATCGGCGACACCCCCGCCTCCTTCTGAGCGGCGAGAGCGTCGCGGCCGATGAAGTCGCCTTTCGTCCACGAGACCACCCACTCGAGCCCGGCGTTCAGCGTGGTTATGCCGGCGCCGAGTTCGTGGCCGTGAAGCGGAAGACCCGCTTCAAGTCGCAGAGTGTCCCGCGCTCCCAGGCCTGCCGGTTCGATGCCGACCGACAGGACCGCTCGCCACACGTCGGCGGCCCGGTCGACGGGAACCGCGAGCTCCAGCCCGTCCTCACCCGTGTAGCCAGTGCCGGCTGCGACGATCGTCGTGCCGTCGAAGTCGACGTCGATGCAGCGGAACCGACCGACCGCGGCAGCTTCCGGCATGACCGCCGACAACATCGAGCGCGCCTGCGGGCCCTGGACCGCGATCACCGCCCGGGTCGCTCCAACGTCCTCGACCGTCACGCCGTCGCCACCGAGAGCCTGCAACGCGCCGACGATGCGATCGGTGTTGGACGCGTTGGGCATCACATCGAAGATCTCCGCGCTGCGCCACCACACGATGATGTCGTCGGCGACCGACCCGTCGACATCGAGGGAGTGCGTGTACTGGCAGCGGCCCGGCTCGACTTTGCCCAGATCATTGGTCAGCGCGCGCTGAAGCGCGTCGAAGGCGCCGGGACCGGCGACGCGGACGGTGCCGAGGTGGCTGACGTCGAACGCAACGGCGGACGTTCGACAGGCCCGGTGCTCCGCAAGGGTGCCGGCCGAGTAGTTCAACGGCATGTCCCAACCGCCGAACTCGGTCATCTTGGCGCCGAGTGCGCGGTGGGCTGCGTCGAGGGGTGAGAGCTTCAAGGTCACGTCGTGACCCTACGCGCTGGCGCGCAGTCGGCGAGGGCCCTGGGCGCGCTCGCCCGACTCACGGCTTAGGAGGCGGCGTGCGAACCGCCGTAGGTCACCTCGGGAGCGGTCGTCGGCTCGGCATGGATGCTGTGGATGCTGGCATCGAGTGCGTCCTTCACCCCGCCGAGCTGAAGGACGTTGAGAACGCCCTGGCCGGACCGGAGCGCGTCGATCAATTCTTCGCCGTCCTGCACGAGCACCGTGTTCGAACCCGAAATCACCAGGTTCGCGGTGGTGATGTCACTACCGAGGTGGTCCCGCACGAACGTGAACACGGTTCGCACCTGCTCGAGCTTGATTCCCGCGTCCAACAGGCTCTTGATGACCTTGAGCTCGAGGAGATCGCGATAGGAGTACTGCCGTCGGCTGCCGCTACCGCTCGCATCGGCGAGAGACGGACGAACGAGGTCGGTGCGAGCCCAGTAGTCCAGCTGGCGATAGGTGATCCCAACGATCTCCGCGGTTCGTCGGCCGGAGAACCCGTCGACCTCGGGAGTTGCTGTGGGGATCTGTTCGGTCATTGGTACTCCGTGGCGTGACATCGAAGGAATTACGTGAATGTCACGGTACCGAGGGCCGCGCGCGGAGGCAAGCATTTGCGCGCGATCCGCGCGATTTCTCGCGCGGATCGCGCGAACTCGGGCTCCAACGGCTCCCACCCCGCCCGTTCTGTCCTGCGAGAGCACCACCCGTCTGGTGCTCTCGCAGGACAGAACGAGCGGTGTGGGTCAAACGAGCGGCGTGGGTCAGTAGGTGAAGTCCTCGGGGTTCACGGAGTCGATGAACTGACGGAACTCCTCGACCACGACCTCGGGGTTGCCGTCGACGACCTCGGGGTCGTCGTCCATCAAATCGGCAACGCCGGCCTCGTTCATCACGGCCTCGTTCACGTAGATCGGACACTCGACCCGCGCCGCCAGGGCGAGCGCGTCGGACGGGCGGCTCGAAACGACCCACGTCTCGCTGCCGTTGGTGAGGTGCAGTTCGGCGAAGAAGGTCGACTCCTTCAGCTCACTGACGACGATGTGATCGAGCTCGATGTCGACGGTCGCGAGGACGTCCTTGAAGAGGTCGTGGGTGAGCGGCCGCGGCGCATGCACGCCCTCCAGAGCGAATGCGATCGCCGTCGCCTCCGGCCCACCGATGAAGATGGAGAGGGAGCGGGACCGGCCCGACAGCTCCTGCAACATGACGATCGGCGTGTTGGAGGCGACCTCGACGCTCACTCCGATCAGCTCAACCTCGATCATGAGCAGACGATAGCCCGGTGCTCGCCCCTCGTTCTCGACGGGTTCGAGAACTACTGGATCACTCCCCGAGATGGGATCGCAACGCCTGTCGAACGAGTGCTCGACTCAGGTCGTCACCCGCCGCAGCGAGCTCCGTCAGCGTCGACGCGGCGCGGTCGCGCGCCTTGGGATTCCGCTGTTTGAGGAGCGGCAGGATCATCTGCTCGTAGAACCCCGCTTCGCGTTCGGCGGCATTCTTGAACATCCGCAGGTGGCGGGGTTCCACGCCCTGCGCCAGGAACGCAGCGACCGCGCGGACGACGGCGACCGACGACGCGTCGTACGTCGTCTCCCCGCCGATCACCGTTGGCGTGACCAGCCCGAAGTCGGTCATGTTCTGGATGGCCGCGGCGTCGACACCGGTGACCTCGACGACCTCGGCGAGTCCGAATCGCACCCCGCGCCCGACGCCCAACGGTGCCGGTTCAGCGGGTCGTGCTGCTGGCGGAGAAGGACGGGGCGACTCCTGCAATGCGGCAAGCCAAGCCGCCGAGTCACGGGTCGCGTCGGCAGATTCGGCAGTGTTGCCGGACGCATCGCCTGCCGCGGTGCCGGCTCCAGTGGCGGGCTCCGAAGCGGCTTCCTGAGCGGCTTCCTGAGTGTCAGCCACTGGGACGGATCCCGCAGTCGACGCCGAACGCGACTCCGTGCCGGGCGCCGAGGACTGCTGGGCCAAGCCTGATGCCGGATGACGGCGAGCCTGGACCTTCGGCTTCCACGGCACCTCCGGCGCCGGCCCGGAAGTGGGCGAATCCCCGGTCGCGCCCGTCGGACTGCCGGGCGAATCCTCTGTCCAGAGGTTCGGTTGCACCGCCACAGGCGACTCGAAGTCGATGTCCTCATCGCGTTCGAGTCGCGTCTTGATCACCTTCAACGGCAGGAAGTGATCGCGCTGCTGGCGAAGGATCCACCTGAGCCGCACGATGTCGGGTTCGTAGAACTTCCGGTACCCCGACGGGGTTCGCTCCGGGTCGATGAGCCCCTGCGCTTCGAGAAAGCGGATCTTCGAGATCGTGACATCGGGGAACTCCGACTGAAGCAAGGACAGGACCTCGCCAATCGACAGGTGGCCGACCTCGTCACTCGTCTCCATCGTGCGCTCCAAACGCGAACACCAGGCGGTACTTACCGACCTGCAACTGGTCGCCCTCGACCAGGTCGTGGGTGTCGACCCGGTCACCGTTGAGGTAGGTGCCGTTGAGCGAGCCGACGTCACTCACGACGTATCGGGAGCCGTCGACCCGAACCTCGGCGTGTCGACGAGACACTGTGACGTCGTCGAGGAACACGTTGCTGTCGGGATGGCGGCCGATGGTGGTGACCTCGGGGTCGAGCGCGAAACGCGAACCGGCGTTGGTGCCACGGATCACCACCAGCAACGGAAGGTCCTCTTCGCCAAGGTTGACGATCGGATGCGATGCGGTGTGCTCGGCCTCGGTGCGCTCGAGCGCGGCGCCGCACACGGAGCAGAAGTTCGCCTCCGCTGCGTTGGCGGACCCGCACTGGGAGCAGACCGGACGCTCCACCTAAGGCGTCCCGTCAGTCGCCGGTCAGCGCTTGGTAGCCGGCGGCATCGAGGAGTCCGTCCACCTGAGTGGGGTCGGAGATCTCGATCACGCAGATCCACCCGTCGCCATAGGGGTCGCTGTTGAGCAGCTCGGGCTGCGACTCGAGCAGCTCGTTGACCTCGACCACCGTCCCGTCGACCGGAGCGTAGATGTCGGACACCGATTTCGTGGACTCGACCTCACTGAACGAGTCCCCCGACTTCACCACCGCGCCCACTTCGGGGATCTGCACGAAGACGACGTCTCCGAGGTTGTCCTGAGCGAAGTCGGTGATGCCGACACGCACCTTAGATTCCTCGACTCGGATCCACTCGTGATCGGACGAGTAGCGGAGCTCAGCGGGGGTGTCCATGGCGCTCGACTCTAGTGGAGCACCACAGCGCGTCGGTGATCCGACAACCGATACCCCGGGACCGACGCAGACTCATCTGCGCCGTCGTCCAACCGAAGCGGACACGACCGCCGAGTTGGATCCGGAGATTCTGCCAGCCTGATCGACGGTGATAGCCACCACCCGGATCGGGCCGCGACGCGACACCGGCACCGTCGCCTCACCCCACCCGGCACCGGTGAAGCCTCCGACGATGCGGTCGTTGGCCACGAGGAACGTACCCATGATTCCGTTCGGGTCGGCGACGAACACGCGGGCTGGGAACGGTCGCCTGACCGTGGTGAGGTGGGTGGGGCTGACCAGCAGCGCGACCGGGTTGGCGTTGTCGATTGTCATGATCGAACCCGCGCTCGCAGCCTCGTGTCCCGCCGCGTCGCGAACCACCGCCCACACCAGGTGATCTCCGTCGGGGAACGCAGCCGTGTCGACGGCCAGATCGACAAGGCGATCAGGACGTTCGACGCGGGTGACCTCCCGCCCGCCGACGAACAGGGCCGCGGAGACAATGACCTGGTCTTCCACGATGTCGAGCCGCACGTTCGCGACGCCGCTGTTGAACCCGTCGGGCACGCCGATCGTCACGCTCGGCTGCGTCACGTCCGGAGGTGGAGGTGGCGGTCCCGCAACGACGCTCGGCATCGCAGCGACCGCTCGTGCGATGTCGACGATGCCGTACGCGACGTCGCCCTGCGTCGGGCTGAAGTCCGCCGATCCGGTGAGCGCTGTCGCCACCATGTCGCGCGTCGCTTCCGGACGGGCCGACCGGAGTAGCCCCGCCATGCCGGCGACGAGTGGTGCCGCCGACGACGTTCCACAGAACCGGTACAGGCCCTCGTTGTCAGCGATCCAGTTGCAGCCGGGCGCGGCGACGTCGACCCACGTTGCGCCACGCTGCGCCCAGGGGTACAGCCTTCTGGTGTCGACCGTCGTGCCCGTCACCGACAACACGCCTGGCACCGCCGCGGGATAGTTGCGCTCGTCAGTGCCGTCATTGCCGGCCGACGCGACCACGACGACATCGTGGGCGAACGCGAAGTCGAGCGCCGAGCGGACCACGGGGTCGTTGGTCGGTCCGCCGAGGCTGAGATTGATCACCTTCGCGCCCTGGTTGGTCGCGTAGACGATGCCTTCGGCGACGTCGTACATCGAGCCGCTCCCGTCCCCGTCCAGCACCTTGATCGGAAGAACGCGGCATTGCCAGCACATCCCCGCCGTTCCCACACCGTCGTTGCCCCCGGCCGCGGCCACGAGCGCTGCGTCGGTGCCGTGGCCGGCGTCGTCGGAAGGGTCGTTGTCGTCGTTGACGAGATCGATGCCGGGGAGCAGGCGGCCGGCGAGGTCGGGCGTTGGGGTGACGCCGGAGTCGATCACCGCGATGACCACCGTCGAACTGCCGGTGGACGTGTCCCACGCCTTCGGAGCGCCGACCGCTCGCATCGGTTCCTGGAAGTCAGCCCAGTACGGATCGTTGGGGATGGTGTCGAACGCCTGCACCCGCCCGTCACGGGTGACGTCGTCGACTCCGCCCAGACGACCGATGCGCGTCATCGCCGCCGCCGACGCTCCGGCGGGAACCTCGACGCGCGTGGCCCCGAGCTCGGCAGCTGTGTCAACGATCCGCCCGGCCCCACCCGTTGCGGCCTCGACCTGTGCAGCACTCAGTGGCGCGTCGCCGGACACCACAACCTCGATCAACGGGCTTTCCGCCGTCGCCGACCGCCGCATCTCGTCCGCCGCGGCATTGACCGTCGACGTCAGGTTGAGCGTCAAGCTCGACAGGAGCGTGACGCCGAGCGGGACCGCTACCCGGCGCTGAAAGGCGGCACGCGACACCAGAGCGCGAAGCCTCCGAGAACGAGGCATCAGGCAGCCGCGCTTCGTTCGGCGCGCCCTTCGGCGAGCGCCTCGCGACCCTGCACGACGTACTGCCCAGCCGCCAGCAACGAGAAGACCACGCCCGGAACCACACAGATCCACGCCACCACCAGCCATGTGGGCTCCCACCAGCTTGGCATGCGCGACTGGCTGGCGATCAGGAACGACGGGAAGGCCCCCATGTTGGCGAACGTGCCGCACTTGCCCCACCAGGTGACGTTCATCCGCTTGGCGCCGAGCGCCGTGATCGCCACCACCCATAGGGCGACCAGCACTTCACGGGTGAGGATCAGCCACGAGAACCAGAGCGGGGCGGCGCCGTCGACGATGATCGCGATGATGCCGACGACCATCATGAACCGGTCGACGGTGGGGTCGTACATCTTGCCGAAGTTCGACGTCTGGTCGAAACGGCGCGCGACATAGCCGTCGACCCAGTCGGTCGCCCCGAGGGTGCCGAGCAGGAGCCCCGCCCATCCGGGAGCGTCGCGGGCGAACAGGAGCCACAGGAACAGCGGCACGCACAGGAGGCGAACCGTGGTGATGATGTTCGGCAAGGTCAGGATTCGGTCGACCGCCATGTCCCCGAGTGCTTCGTCCTCGGGACGATGGATGAGGTGGTGGTCGTGACTGCTCACAGGGCCACAGCGTAGGACCCTGCGAATACCATCGGGCCCATGGCCGACCCAACGCTGTTCTCCCGCATCATCGACGGTGAGCTCCCCGGACGGTTCGTCTGGCGAGACGCCGACGTCGTCGCCTTCCTCACGATCGCTCCCCACCAACCCGGCCACACGCTGGTGGTGCCGGTGACCCCGATCGACAAGTGGACCGATCTCGACGACGACGTCTGGGCACGCCTCAACGTCGTCGCTCTGGAAATCGGCCGAGCGATGGAGTCCGCGTTCGACTGCGTGCGGGTCGGCACGGTGATCGCCGGGCTCGAAGTCCCCCATTGCCACCTGCATCTCATTCCGATCCAGGCCGAGTCCGACCTCAGCTTCGCCAACGCCGACCACGGGGCGACCGCCGAAGCGCTCGACGCCGCGGCGGAGCGGATCCGCGCCGCGCTGCGCGAGCGCGGCAACGAGGGTGTCGTCCCCGCGGGATGACGCCCGGGGCCTCGCCACTACCCCCAGCGTCGTCGGTCGTACGAGCGCCTGAAGGCTGGCGCTCTACGGCCAGAAGCCGAGCTGCTCGGACGCGTCGGAGGCGGAGGCCCCAATCACCTGAGTCGGGTCGAGCTCGTCGATGAGGTGTGACCCTTCGTTGCGGGCATTCCCGACCTCGGCCGCAACCGGATGCATGACCAGGAGGGACGCCGGAGCGGGCACCAGGAGGTCCTGCACGCGCTCGATCCGCTGATTGGCCGGGTCGAGCCACTCGTCCCACGCCCGCCGCGGGAGGATCACCGGCATGCGGTCGTGCAACGGCCGGACCGTGTCGTTGGCTGCGGTGGTGAGGATGGTCGTCGAACGGACCGCGACCGCCTCCCCCGCGACGACGCCGCGCCACTCGGCCCAGAGGCCTGCCATCGCGAGCTGATGGCCGTCGGCGCGGTGGATGTAGAACGGCTGCTTCGCCTTGCTCCCCTCGAACTTCTGCCACTCGTAGAACCCGTCGGCCGGAACGATGCAACGACGACGCGCCAGCGAGCCCCGAAAGGAGTTGTTCGTCGCCGCCGTCTCACTGCGGGCGTTGATCATGCGGGCACCGATCTTCATGTCCTTGGCGAACCCGGGAACAAGCCCCCAGTAGAACTGGTCGAGTCGGCGAGCAGCGGAAGGTTCGGCGCCCGGCTGCTCGTACACGACGTAGACGTCGAGGGTCGGGGCCACGTTGTACCTCGACTCCAACGGGTCCCCGACCGCCACCGCGCCGAAGTACTCGGCGATCTCCTCCGGAGGGGACGCCGACACGAACCGTCCACACATGCCGACGACGGTACCGGAGCGGATCGAGGCGGGTACGCCGAGTTGGGCGGACGCGCCGCTAGGTTGCTCGGATCGTGAGCGAGCCCGCATCGACGACGAACCGCCGCTTCGGCGAACGCCGCCGCGCGCCTGCGTTGTCGGTGATCACCCCCACCTACAACGAAGCCGACAACGTCGTGCCGCTGCTCGACGGGCTTGAGGCGGCACTCGCGGACGTGACCCACGAGATCCTGGTCGTCGACGACGACTCCCCCGACCGCACGTGGGAGATCGCCGAACGGTACGCGTCGACCCACCCCACAGTCCGGGTGATCCGGCGGTTCAGCGACCACGGCCTCAGCTCCGCCGTCATGGCTGGGTTCGAGGCGAGCACCGGCAGTGTGATGGCGGTGATCGACGCCGACATGCAGCACGACGAGACGAAGCTGCCGGAGATGGTGTCGATGATTCAGGCGGGCGACGCCGACCTCGTCGTCGGCACTCGTGGCGCTGAGGGAGGCAGCTACGGCGAGTGGTCGGCGTTCCGGCGGTTCGTCTCCTGGGTCGCCGCCACGATCGCCAGGATCTTCCTTCGGGTCTCCACCACCGACCCCATGTCGGGGTTCTTCGCCGTGTCGCGCGACGCGTATCGGCGCGCTGCTCCGGCGGTGAACCCTCAGGGTTTCAAGATCCTGCTCGAGTTCATCGGCCGGAACCCAGGCCTGCGGGTCAGGGAGGTGGGATACGAGTTCCGGAACCGGGTGCACGGCGAAACCAAGATGTCACCGTCGATCATCCGGTCGTACCTGCTGGCGGTGTTCGAGCTCCGGTTCGGGCGACAGGTGAAGGGCCAGTTCTTCCTCTACTCGCTCGTCGGCGCGTCGGGTGTTGTCGTGAACCTGGTGATGTTCTCGATGTTCGAGTTGCTCGGCACGGGTTCGATCGACGTCGGGTTCGCCCGCCCACTGCGCTGGTCGCTCATCGCGGGAATCGCGGCGTCGATCGTCAGCAACTTCACCCTCAACAACTACTTCACGTTTTGGGAGCGCCGGTACCGCCGCAACCATCTCGTTCAGGGTTTCGCCCTCTTCGCCCTGGTTTCGGGCCTCGGTGTGATCGTCCACGTCGCGGTGTTCCAGTTCCTCCAGGACAACGGATGGGGCAACGACGTGCTCGGCGCCGGCGCAGCGCGGCTCGTGCACGACGGCATCGGGTTCCTCGTCGCGCTGGTCTCGAACTACTTCCTCAACGTGAACTACATCTGGCGGCGGCGACCCGAAGCCTGAGGCCGAACATCGGGCTCAGGACGACGTATTTGTCGCCGTGGGCCCGATGTTCGCCGGCCGGGGCGTCAGGGCATCACGCTGCCGGTGTTGCGGGCGTTCGCCCCGAAGCGGCTCCAACCACTGAGAGACGTCGTGGACGCTGCGGTGCGCCACACCATCACCACGCCATCCCGACGGGCGATCGCCATCTCGGCCCGACCGTCGCCATCGGCGTCGCCGAACGAGGGCGTACCCACGACCCACCCGCCAGTCAGCTTCGGGAAACCCGGGGCGTCGATGCCGTCGGCGTTCGTGGCGTCGATCAGGCTGACGCCGTGGCCGGCGACGACCTCGGCGCGACCGTCGCCGTCGACGTCGACCATGGCCGGTGTCACGAAGAACCCGAGGTCGCGTGTGCGGTGGGGGAAGCCAGGCAACGGCCCACGTGACCGCGGATCCCACGCCATGAGCTGGGTGTCACCGGGTTGCTTGCCGGCCAGCAACTGGTCGGCCGCCTGGGCCAGCCCGACCGTCGGTGAAGCGATCTCGGGGCGCGAATCGCCGGTGAGGTCACCCAGCGACGGACCCCCGAACGCCGACACGACGACTCCCCCGTCGCGGCTGTTGGACCGCCACCCGAACGGCTCCCCCAACCAGTCGAGCGTCAGCTGCACGCCGAAGTCGCGCCCGTAGGGCGTGCGGCCGTCGGCATCGAGGACCATCAAGGGCCCCGCCGACGAGCTGATCACGACCTCGGGTTCGGCATCGTCGTCGACCGAACCGATCGCCGCCTGCACGTTCACCCCGTTGCCGATCAGCGGAAGCACTCCTCCCTTGATCATCTGCAACTTCACCGGCCACCCCGGCAGAAAGGCGCCTCCGCCGTGGGCGTTGCCGTCGCTGTGGATCGCGTACACCCGCGTGTTCGCGCCGAGGCCCTGAATGTTGAGGAACCCGGGAAAGACCCCGGAGCTGTCGTCGAGGTACTGCTCCTGGGCGCCGACCACGATCTCGGGGCGCCCGTCCCCGGTGAGATCGCCGATCGCTGGAGTGACGACCAACTCACCTCCGTCGCCGACCTGTTTCAGGTCGCCGGCGAACGACACGGCCTGCGACACCGGATCGACCGACGCGACCCGTGCCGGATCGACCACCAGCACCGGGAAGCCGGCGACCGGTGCGCCGTCGAGTCGCCACGCGTAGACGTGTCGGTCCATCGCTGCGGCGATCAACTCGTCGACCCCGTCGCCGTCGAGGTCGCCGGCCGCCGGCGATGCGAGGAACCCGGGCTTGAGCCGGTTGCGTCGGTCGGTCGACGACTGCGCCGACAGCGCCGGATCGACCGACATCCGGCTCCACAGCGATCCGTCCGCGCCCCACACCGTGAGGTCCCCGTTGCCGTCGGTCACCGCGATCTCGATCGCGCCGTCGCCGTCGAGGTCGGCGGTGATCGGCGCTCCGACGCCGACCGGAGCATTTGGAGTGGGAATGCCGTCCTCCCGCGCCGTTCGTGAACCGCCGTGCCACCAGAAAGCGGGGCGGGTGCGCTGCGGCCAGCCGGGCATCTCGTTCCCGTCGACGTCCTGAACGTGAACGGTCCCGTCGTCGGTGGCGATCACGAGCTCGTCGCCGCCGCCCCCGACCACGTCGGCGAACACCGGGTTCGACGCCCCCACACCGGCGACGCGTCGGTTCACGACGCGGTC
>JAIBBP010000206.1 GCA_019694615.1 Microthrixaceae bacterium
CGTAGCGGGGGTCGGCGACGTAGCGGGCGTGCACCTTGCTGAGCGTCAGAACGACAGCGGCACCACCACCGAGGCTGAGGACGCGCGCGAGCCGACGCATCCATTCAGGCTACGGAGCGCCTCCTCGAGTTCCTCCCGACGAGACCGGCGTGGTCGAGTACCGCTTTGGACCAGATTCCCCTCGCTCTGGGCGCGGCATCTCCTCCAAACCCGTTCTGTCCCGCGAATCTCTAGGAAATCCTGAAGATTCGCGGGACAGAACGGGATGCGGAGGTCCGTCAGCGGGCGAGCGGTGCGAGCTGCGCGTACTGGGTGGGGTTCGAGATGGCGTCGTCGTACAGGCCACCGCCGATAGAGCCCCGCTCGGTCGACGCCCTCACGAACCCGTCGATCTCCTCAGGAGTCGCGGTGTCGGACAACCCGCCGATCGGGTGGACGGGAGCGTCGGGGACCCCGAGGCTGGCGCGCATCCGGTCGATGTTCTCGATCGTGTACCGGTACCCGTCACGCCAACCCGACGCCGCGGTGCGGTTCGTCCAGTACGACATCGGCATCCACACGTCGTAGGAGGGGTACAGCGCCTTCCACGGGAACTGCGGCCAGTAGGCGAGGTTGATGACATCGGTGACGACCGGCGGCAGCACGATCGCCGCGAGGGGCATGCCCGGGTAGGTGGCGCGGAGCCAGTTCGACAGGTCGATCAACCGCTGGTTGCGGGTCCCCAGCTCGGTCGCCGTCGACTCGATGTCGACACCGATGCCGTCGACCCCGAGGTCGGCGGTGGCCGCGAGATGCGCCTGGTCGACGGCGATGTCGGCGAAGGCCGGCAGGTACCAACCGACGACCCGCATGCCCCGGCCACGCGCTTTCGTGATGATCGAGTTGAGGAGCTCCCGGTCGAGGACCGGGTCGGGCAGTTCCGCCTTCGCCGTCTGGATGTAGAGCGTCGAGATGCCGGCATCGGCCATCCGATCGATGCGGGCCAACGTGAACGCCGGGCGAGCCGACGGGTTGCGCGACGCCACGAACGTCGGCGACCAGTCGTAGACGTCGACCCACGCTCCGGTCCCCCGGAAGTACTGGGCACGAGCCGTGGAGCTGGCTCGCCGCTCGGCCTCTCGGTTCATGGCGTCAACCAAGCGGACGTAGTCGCCGAACGTCATGGCCCGCGCCCACTTGCCGTTGCGGCACTGCAGGACGTGGCTGTTGTCCCGGGCCCACCCGTTGCCCGAGCATCGTCGTCCGACTTTGGTCAGCGGGCAACCCGTGGCAACCACGGTGAGTGTGAGCGCTACGGCAACGACGGTGGCGGAACGGCGGGAAGGGCGACGGGAAGGGCGACGGGAAGGGCGGAAACGCATCGACGAAGCGTAGGGCGCTCACCAGCCCCCGCCGGCGCGGCGGCTCACACGCGGGTCGCCCGGCACTCTGGAGCGCCAAAGGCGCGGTCGGGGTGCAACGAGCTTCGCTGCCCCGCGGCAGATTTCGCGATCAGACAGCGAAGGCCCCTACTCGACGTGGGCGGGTTCGACGAGCTCGGCCCGCTCCGTGAACGTGACACCGAGCGCGTCGGCGATGTCACACAGCCGGGCGAGGCTGGCGGTGCGGTAGGCGCTTGATTCGTATCGCTGAACCTGCTGCTCGGCGACACCGAGGCGCTCGGCAAGCTGACGTTGGGTCCAGCCCCGCGCAACCCGCGCCTTGATGAGCGTGTCCGCGATCCCCGCCAGCGACGATGCCTCGATCACCCTCGTCCCGCCATCACGGAGGACCTCGTACTCCGCGAGTTCCTCACGAAGATCGTCGGCCTGGCTCTCCAGCGCCGCGATCTGCACATCACGGAACCCGTCATCACCGGCCTCGCCCGCCACGGTCGCGGCGAGGAGCGTCTCGAGGTCGGCGAGCTTCCTGCGGGTGTTGGTGTACTGCCGTTCGTTGCTGATCATGACCACGTCTCCTTGGTTGGATCGATCACGACGATCCCCTTGAGGGTTCCGTCTCGGTCGGACTGGAAGAACTGGGCGAAGCGCCGACCGCTAGCGGCCTCGACGATGTTGGGGAGGAACTCGCCGCCGAAACGGGCCTTCTGCGCCGCCCGATGGTTGCTGAGGTCGAGCAACTCGACCGCTGAGCGTTCGATGGCGGCACGGTCGACACCCGTAGGTGACCACACGCAGTCGAAATCGCCCGGCTCGTCCTTGGCGGTGACGAAGCTGCCGTTCAACCACACCCGCCCACAACCGGCCCCACCCAGGATCGCCAACCCCTCAGCGAGGCCATCGAGCAGTCGTCGACGACGAAGCGTCCACCCGAACCGCGCCTCGATCTCGACCCAGGTGGTCGGATGCTCTCCGGGCGGAAGGAGCCCGGTCGCAGGATCGAACGGAGGAATCGGCACTTACACAACATACCTGTTGTGTCCTACCATTTCACCGCACCGACCAGAACTGAACATACCTGGCACCGGCGACCTGAGACCGACCGGTCCGCCTGTTCGGAGGTCTTCGGTCACCCGCGGGACAACGACCGAGACGGTTCGGTAGCGTTCGGTCCGATGCCCGGCACCGTCGGAGCACGATCAACGCGACGACGTCAAGGGGGACGTGAGTGAAGAACTACGAGAACTTCTACATCGATGGCCAGTGGGTTGCGCCTTTGGAGCCGGGCCGAACCGTCGATGTGATCCACTCGGGGACCGAAGAGGTCATGGGTCGGGTTCCGCTCGGCTCGGTGGCCGATGTGAACGCAGCGGTCGACGCGGCGAAGCGTGCGTTCGAGACGTGGTCGGTCACTCCCGTCGACGTGCGGGCCAAGTACCTCCGTGACATCGGCGCTGCGCTTGCCGGTCGATTCACCGACATCTCGACCACCATCCAGGGTGAGGTCGGTTCGCCGAAGAGCTTTGCCGAGCTCGTGCAGGCCGGCCTGTCGCTCGGCGACTGGGAGACCTACGCGTCGATCATCGAGGGCTACGACTGGGAGTCCACGATGGGCAACAGCCTCATCGTGAAGGAACCGATCGGCGTCGTCGGCGCGATCACGCCGTGGAACTACCCGCTCTACCTGATCATCTGCAAGGTCGGCCCCGCTCTCGCCGCGGGCTGCACCGTCGTGCTGAAGCCGTCACAGGTCACCCCGCTCAACGCCTACATCCTGGCCGAGGTCATGGACGAGGTCGGACTGCCCGCCGGTGTGTTCAACCTGGTCGTGGGCGCCGGATCAGTTGTCGGCACCGCCCTGTCCCAGCACCCCGACGTCGACATGGTGTCGTTCACCGGGTCGGGCCCGGCGGGCGCGCAGGTGGCGAAGGACGCCGCTGACACCGTCAAGCGGGTAGGCCTCGAGTTGGGCGGCAAGTCCGCCAATGTCGTGCTCGACGACGCCGACCCCGCGGCGGTCGCCATGGGCGCAGTGTTCGGGTGCTTCCTGAACTCGGGCCAGACGTGCTCGGCGCTCACCCGCGTGCTCATCCCGGCGTCCCGTGAGCAGGAGTTCCTCGACGCCATCGTCGAGGAGGCCTCCAAGGTCCGCCTCGTCGACCCCGACGCAGATGAGCCGGACATCTTCCACTCCCTCGGCCCGCTGTCATCGAAGTCGCACCAGGAGACCGTCCGGAGCTACATCCAGAAGGGCATCGACGAGGGTGCCCAGCTGCTCGTCGGCGGCCCTGAGCAGCCCGAGGAGTTCTCGACCGGCTACTACGTGAAGCCGACCGTGTTCGGCGGAGTCACCCCCGAGATGACGATCGCCCAGGAGGAGATCTTCGGCCCGGTGCTGTCGATCCTCACCTACACCGACGACGACGACGCCGTCCGCATCGCCAACGGCACGATCTACGGCCTTGCCGGCGGTGTGCAGTCCGCCGACGTCGAGCGGGCCAAGGGCATCGCCCGCCGGATGCGCACCGGCCAGGTCGACATCAACGGCGCCAACTTCAACGGTCAGGCACCGTTCGGCGGCTACAAGCAGTCGGGCAACACCCGTGAGCGCGGTGTGTTCGGTCTCGAAGAGTTCCTCGAGACCAAGTCGATCCAGCTCCCCGACTGACC
>JAIBBP010000155.1 GCA_019694615.1 Microthrixaceae bacterium
GATCGATGCAGCAGGGCGGAGCGAACGGAAGCGGTCGCGACGACGGGCCCGAGGGGCGTTCCGTGAGTCGGATGGATCAGTCATGGGCCGAGCATCGGCCGATCGGCCCATCGAGCTTGAGTCGCCGTGATCCGGTACCACCGATTTGGGTGACGAATGTTCAATTCCGGTACGGAACATGCCGACGTTCTCGTCTTGATGGGATCGCCTCAACTCCCGGCGCACGACGGCGCAGGCAACGACCTGGCTGCCATGGCGCGCGCCGGTCTCGACGTGTCCCAGCTCGCAGGTATCGCCGCAGGGCTTCCCGATCTGCTCCTGGTCGTCGATTCGAATGCCACGGCGCTGTGGGCGAACCGCAGTGCGGAGCGGTTCTTCGGGATCTCACTCGCCGAGGGGTTCGGGCTGAACGGCCTGGACCTGATTCACCCCGACGACCTGTCTGTCGCGCTGCTCTCGCTCACCAGCGTGCAGGGCAAGGAGGTCGGCACTCCGATCGAGCTTCGGTTGAGGGCCCATGATGGATGGCGCCTCGCCGAGTTGGTCGGTGCGCCGTTCGGCGAGTTCCTGGTCCTGAGCATCCGTGATCTGACCGAGCGACGCCGGTGGGAAGTGGCCCACGGAGAAGACGCACGCTTCCGGTCCCTCGTGCAGAACGCGCCGATGATCACGATGCTGGTCGACGCCAACGGAATCGTGGAGACGTCGTCGGCCGCCCTGAGCAGAATGCTGGGTCACGATCAGGAGTGGCTGGAGGGCCGGCCCCTGGCATCGATCGTCGCGCACAAGGATCAGGGGAAGCTTGTCGCAGCGCTGGCGACAGTGCTGGATCCGGCGGTCCCTGTCGGGACGCTGGCTCCAGCGCTCACTGTCGACCTCCTGTGCCGTACGGCGTCTGACTCGACGGTCCCGTTCGCGGTCACGTTCAAGAACCTGCTCGACGACCCGACAGTGCAGGCGTTGGTCGTGTCCGGTCACGACATCACCGACCGCCTCGTCGCTGAGCAGGCGCTGCTGTCGACCAACTCGGTGCTCGCGGCGACGCTGGAGTCGACGGGCGACGGGATCCTGGTGGTGGGGTCCGACGGGCACTTCGTGAACTACAACCAGCGGTTCGTCGAGATGTGGCGGATCCCCGATGACGTCATGCGAAGCCGCGACGATGACCGGGCGCTCGCGAACGTCAAGGCTCAGCTTCGGGATCCGGAGACGTTCGTCGCCAAGGTTCGGGAACTCTACGGTAACCCCGAGGCGGAGAGCCATGACATCCTTGAGCTGGTTGACGGCCGCGTCTTCGAGCGGGTCTCGCTTCCGCAACGTGTTGACGGCCGGGTGATGGGTCGTGTGTGGAATTTCCGCGACATCACCGACAACCGGGCCCTCCAGGACGAGCTGGTCCATCAGGCGTTCCACGACGCGTTGACCGGGTTGGCCAACCAGGCGCTGTTCCGCGACCGCGTGGATCACGCGGTTGCGCGACTGGCTCGATCGTCGGATCGAATGGCGATCATTCTGATCGACCTCGACGACTTCAAGACCGTCAACGACAGTCTCGGGCACACGGTCGGCGACGAACTGCTGCTCACCGTCGCAGATCGGCTCCGCGCACAGGTTCGTCCGTCGGATACTGCCGCTCGTCTCGGCGGTGACGAGTTCGCCGTGCTCATCGAGGACCTCGCTGACGAAGCACAGGCCATCGGGGTAGCCGAGAGGATTGTCGCCTCGCTGCGCCTTCCGGTGACCCTGGGGTCGAGGCAGGTCTCTGTCAGCGCAAGTGTCGGCATCGCGTTCGGGCAGGCCGATGGGAGCATGGATGGCCCGGCACTCCTGCGTAACGCCGACCTCGCGATGTACACCGCGAAGTCCCGCGGCAAGAGCTGCTACCGGGTCTTCGCGCCGGAAATGCATCGCGCCGCTGTGGAACGTCTCGAGATCGAGTCGAGTCTTCGAGGGGCTGCCGCTCGCGGTGAGCTGGTGGTGCAGTACCAGCCCATCTACGAGCTCGAGTCCGGGAGACTGCAGGCGGCTGAGGCGCTGGTCCGCTGGCAGCACCCCGAGCGTGGTCTACTCGGCCCGGGTGCATTCATCGCCCTCGCGGAGGAGAGCGATCTGATCGACGAGATCGGCGACCATGTCCTGAGGGAGTCCCTGGCGACGGTGCAGGCATGGCGTTCCACCGTCGGCGACGCGGGTGTGCCCGCCGTTAATGTCAACCTGTCGCCGCACCAACTGCTCGACCCGGGCCTGCCGGAGTTGATCGCCCAGCGTCTCGCCGAGTCCGGCGTGCCGCCTGAGCTGCTCATCCTCGAGATCACCGAGGGTGCGCTGATGGCTGACCCGGCGATGGCGACCCAGAATCTGGAACGCCTGAGTTCGGCGGGAATCCGGCTGGCGGTCGACGACTTCGGAACCGGCTACTCGTCGTTGGCGTATTTGCAGCGGTTTCCCATCGACTTCCTGAAGATCGACGGCTCGTTCGTCGCCGAGGTCCTCACCACAGGAGATGCGGGTCTCGTCATGGCGATCATCCAGATCGCCCACACTCTGGGACTGCGACCGATCGCCGAGGGGATCGAGTCGGCGGAGCAGGCCCTAAGGCTCCTCGAGTTGGGTTGCGACCTCGGCCAGGGCTACCACCTCGCCCGCCCGCTCGATGCCGACGCGGTTCACGCCGAGATCGTCGCGAACGTGGCGGAAGGGCGCGATCGAGGCACTGGCGGCAATCGGGTGGGTCGCTGAACTGGTGTTGACCCCCTGAACGGTGGTTATCTGTCCCGGATTCGCACGAATCGCGACGAAATGCGCCGGGAGGGTCGATGTTGAAGAACGAGGACTCAGCCGCGCTCGCCGGCGAGCTCGCGGAGCTCAAGGTGATGCTCGAGCACCTCCAGTCGGCCGTCGCCGTAGCGGTTCAGAGAAGTGCCCCGGTCGGCTGCTCCGAGGTCGATGAAGCGTCGCGCATCATCTCGATGGCCAACCGGACCGCGGAGGCGGCGATCGCCGAGGCTCGCGTGGAGGCCGCCGCCATCGTCGAGGCTGCAGAGGCGCGGAGTCGCGAGCTCGTCAGGGCAGCGGAAGAAGCAGCCCTCGGCGAGGTCGAGGCTGAGCGGGCTCAGATCGTTCGAGTCAAACGCGAGTGGGCCGGCCAGGTCGAGGGTATTGCCTCCCTGCTCCGCGGTCTCAGCGACGTGCTGTCGACGTCTCGACGAGGGCTCGAAGCCACCACCGAAGCGATCGAGTCGGCATTGGCTGCGATCTCGACTGACGAGACCCCGCCGGTCATCGACGGCCTGCCTGCGGCGGACGCGTGGATGATGGAGGAGCCACCGTCGGAGCGGCCCCCCCGCGAGTGGTTTGTCGACCTCACCACGGCTCGTGACGACCTCCTGCGCGGCGAATCACGCACCAACCTGTTTCGACCTGAATCAGCAGGTACCGCGGCGTCGGGCGACACCGTGAGCGCCACCACAGTTGAAGTGGGTGCCGAAGACGGCGCCGATTCAGTCGAACCGGATCGCTCGACGGCGTCTGATCAGCAGCGAGCGCTTCGCCTGGGGCGTTTCGGGCGCTGACACGTACGTTGGGCCGACCGCTGGACGGACCTGAAGATGTCGCTACAGTCTAACGAATGCCTTGAAAGGCATTGTCGTGCAGTGAGCGAGTCGACGGAAGGCAGGCGCGTATGCGGACTGAGCCATGGAGACAACACGAGGAGCACGTCGACGTCTCGGTTCACGAGGTCACCGCTGAGGTCGCCGACCTGCGAACCGCGATTGGAGACCTTGAGTCGCTCGTGGCGGTGTTGTCGCAGCGGCATGAGTCGGACCGCTCGATCGGCCCGGTGGACGCCGCTGACATGGCCGAGGCGATCGAGGCCTCCCGCATCATCACGGCGGCGAATCGCATCGCCGACGCGACGGTGGCGGAATCGCGGGCCGAGGCTGACGAGCTGCTCGTGGCGGCCCGGGCAAAGAGTTTCGAGGTCGTCGGCGTCGCCCGTGAGCTCGCCGAGGCCGAACTCGTTGCCGAGCGCGATCGGGTAGCGGCTGCCACTGAGAGCTGGAACGCCCACCGCTCCGAGATCCGCCGCCACCTCGCGTCGTTGGCGGTGTCGCTTGACCAGTTCCGGACCGAGTTGGCCGCCACCGGAGCGGCCATCGAGGCAGCGCTCGAGGGCCTCGCCGACGGTGGTCCTGGGGGCGGTGTTGGCCACGCCGACGTGGTCAGTGCGGGACCAGAGCCGGTGGGATCGGTCGGGATCTCACTCGTCGGGTCGTTGGCCGACCTCGACGGGCCTCCCGAGGATGCCGTGCCGGTCATCGTCACCCTTCCCGACCGGCGAGCGACAGGATAGGAACGGGTAGGAACGGGTAGGAACGGGTAGGAACGGGGGACACTTGACGGCGCGGGGCATCCCACCCCAGAAGTTTTTCGAGGTTTATGTTTAGAAGCGGACAGCGTGGGTAGTACTGCGCTGCGAGGGTTTCTCCCAGCCCTTTCCGCACAGCCCGAGAAGCCCCCCGATGCTCGATGCCGGGGGGCTTTCTCGTTGTCAGGGAGGCGCGTCGTTGCCAGGGAGCGCCTCGTTCCCGGGAGTGGTGCTGGTGAGCCCGCCTGTAAGCGGGGTTCTGTTCCCCGACACCTCGCGGTGTTCGGTTCGGTGACCATCCATCTGTGCAGCCCACCTGCGGGTGGCGCCCGAGGACGCCGGACGGGCAGCCCATCCCACGACTTGGCCTTGCTCCGGACGGGGTTTACCAAGCCGCCGCGATCGCTCACGACGCTGGTGCGCTCTTACCGCACCCTTTCACCCTCACCTGTGCCTCCCAGCGAACCGGTCGGCCATCGGCGGTCTGCTTTCTGTTGCACTGTCCGTGAGGTCGCCCCCACCTGGCTCCCGCCAGCGTCCTGCCCTGTGGAGCCCCGACTTTCCTCAGGCTCGGTGACCAGGCCACCGGACCCGCGGTCACCCAACGGACTCACCAGCGCCGTCGAGTGTACGCCCGCACCGTGCCCGTCGACACTCACACCGAAATGCGCTGCGAGGTGTGCGGTTTCGCGATTGTCCCGCATCACATTTCGGGTGTGGCCGAGAGTGGATCAGAAGTCGAGTGCGGAGAGGTCGCCGTGCCAACCCTTGGCCCGATCGACGGCTCTGGCCCACTGGGCGCGGGCGGTGTCGCGGTCGAACGAACCGGACGGGCCGACAACCTGAGTCGGCCTCCAAGTGTCGGCGATTTCGCCCCAGGACGACCACATTCCCGTCTCGAGACCGGCCAGCAACGCTGCGCCGACTGCGGTCGCGTCGCGAACCGGGCTGACCTCGACGGGTCGATCGCAGATGTCGGCGAGCGCCTGGACGAAGACAGCGTTGTCGGTCATTCCGCCATCGACGCGCAATGAGTCGATCCTGACGCCTGCGTCGGCCTCCGCCGCCTCGACGAGGTCGAGCCCGCGATGGGCGATGCCATCGAGGACGGCGCGGACGATGTGGGGGCGTCCGCTGCCACGCGTGAGTCCGAGGAGGGTTCCGCGTGCGCCGTAGTCCCAGTGCGGCGTTCCGAGCCCGAGCTGGGCAGGGACATAGACCACACCGTCGGACGTCTCGCACTGTGCGGCGACCCGTTCGCTGTCGGCAGCGGAGTCGATGATGCCGAGGTCGTCTCGGAGCCACTGCACGTTGGTTCCACACGACAGCATGATCGCTTCGAGACCCCACATCTTCTGGCCGTCGCGCTGCCAGCACACGATCGGGAAGGTGCCGCTGGCGGACCGGGTTGCGTCGAGTGGGCGCTGCGGGCCGAGGCAGACATCGAGCATGCCTCCGGTGCCGAACGTGATCTTGGCGGCTCCCGGACGCACGGCGCCCTGCCCGATCAGCGAGGACTGCTGGTCGCCTGCGAGCCCGCAGATGGGGAGGTCGCGATCGAAGACGGTGGCGACGGCCAGCGGGCCCGAGGAGTCGACGATGTCGGGCAACGCTTGCCGCGGCAGGTTGAGGAGCCCGAGGATGCGATCGTCCCAATCGGACGCGTCGGGCGTCGTCAGCCCGCTGATCGCGGCGTTGGTCGCGTCGGTGATGTGGCGTCGGCCCTCGGTCAGACGCCACACGATCCAGCTGTCCGGCGTTCCCACGCACAGGTCGCGGGTCCGATCGGGGTCGACGGTGTTCCAGATGTTGGCTGCCTTGGTGGCCGCCTGATTAGGGGCGATGAACAACCCGTGCGCCTGGAGTCCGAGGCAGTCGCCGATGGTGCGGAGGTCCTGCCAGCTCTGGGCAGGAGCCACCGGATCGCCCGTGGCGCGATCCCACACGACGGTGGACGCCCGCTGGTTCGAGATGCCGATCGCCTGCACCGCACCGTGGCGTGCCTCATCGAATGTTGCGAGTACCTCGATGCCCAGACGCACCGCGAGGTCGGCGTAGGCGACGGCGTCGAACTCGACGAGCCCGTCGAACGGCGTGTCGGGAAGGAACTCGCTCGCTCGCTCGTCGAGGATCGTGGCGTCGGGACCGACGATCGCAGCGCGGACGCCGCTGGTGCCGAGATCCAGGACGAGAATGGTCATCGCGGGTCTCCGGAGGTCGAGGGACGGGACTTCTGGTCGATCCAGGCTCCGAACATGCCGAACGTCGAGAGCAGAAGCGCGAGGAAGATCCAGCTGATCGGGCTCGACACGGGCTCGCTGATGATCACGTGGCGGACTGCCCCGGCGATCTGGATCGCCAGCGCGGCGAGTGCAGCCGCTGCCGCCCCGTTCTGGAGACGCGACGTCGGCGACAGCTTGGCCGCTCCGAATCCGCCCGCAGCTCCGCAGAACATGATGGCGAAGTAGAGCAGCAGGTTGATCGCGTCGCCTCCGCTGATGCGATCGCCCTCCACCAGCCACTTCTGGAGTAGCGCCAGTGGTACGGCGAACGTTGCCGTCGTGACCGCACCGCGCCAGATCGCCGACCAGTACAACGTGATTCGGGCCGGCGCGGACTCCGGAAGTGTCACGGAACGACGACCTCCCCGAACGGGTCGGGGAGCCCGAGCTTGCCGGGGTTGAGGATGCCGTTGGGGTCGAGGGCGGCTTTCACGGCGTTGAGCACTCCGAAGCTCGAGCCGAGTGCCTCGGCCATGTACCCCGACCGGTTCAAACCGACGCCGTGGTGGTGGCTGAGCGACCCGCCGGCGGCCAGCACCGCCCGCGTGCCAGCGTCCCAGATCGACCGGTAGAAGGCGTCCTTGGTGTCGGGCTGGGGCTTGCCGGCGAAGGTGAAATAGAGGCACGCCCCGTCGACATAGGCGTGGGACTGGTGGGCCGAGACGGCCAGCACCCCCTCGATGGCGGAGATGGCCGCAACCGTGTCCGCGTAGATGCGGTCGAGTCGCCCCCACGGCGCGGAGATCTCCATCGTGTCCACGACGAGGCCACCCGTAATGAGGACCTCGAGTTGCGAGACGTCGTTTCGCTTGCCGAGCCAGTGCTCGACCAGGTCGTCACCGAGGCGTTCGGCGTCGCTGCACTCGTCCTCGACGACCGCCCAGGAACCCTCGACGATCGGTTCGTCGCCTTCATCGAGGGCGACGACCACGTTGAGAGCGTCGCCGGTGTGGTAGTTGCGGTCGGATTCGATCTCGTCGTAGAGCCGCAGGACGGCGGGCGTGCCGCCGCGTCGGAGGATGCGTCTGCACGCGTCGAGGCCGTCGGAGAAGGATGCGAAGCCCCAGGCCCCGCGCCGCTCGTGGGTGGGGGCCGGGTGCAGTTTGAGCTGTGCTTCGACGATGACTCCGAGCGTGCCCTCGCTGCCGACGAACAACTGGTTGAGGTCGGGTCCCGCCGCTTGTCGTGGGTGGCCACCGGTGGCCACACGGCTGCCGTTGGCCAGCACCACGTCGAGACCGCAGACGATGTCCTCGATCTTTCCGTAGCGCGTCGACAGCTGGCCGGCACCTCGGCAGGCCAACCACCCGCCGACCGTCGCCAGGGTCATCGACTGCGGCCAGTGGCCTGCGGTGAGGCCGTAGGTGGTGCGCAGGTCGTGTTCGAAATGGTCGCCGAACGTTCCGGCTCGTACTCGGGCGACGAGGGATCGATCGTCGACGTCGACAATGCCGGTAATGCCGCACATGTCGAGCACGACGCCTCCGTGGAGGGGGATCGAGCCGCCGACCACGCCGGACCGGCCGGCTGCCACGGTGAGCGGTATCGAGTCTTCGTTGCAGATGGCAGCGACGGCGCCGACCTCGTCGGCGGTGCTCGGGCGGCACACCACGGAGGCGAGCGACCCGACCTGGCCCTCCAATGCCCACGTCATCGCGAGCGGCCACCAGTCCCGACTCGACTCGGCCAGCGTTGCGGCCTCGGTGGTGACGCCGGCGCAGGCGGCCTCGAGGCGGGCGGTCGTCGCGGCGGACACTTCGACACGGCGGGCAGCGAAGCGGCCGCTGATCGGACCGTCCTTGAGGGCAATCGGAGGGGTGGGGCAGGCGGGTCCGGTGACAGGAGCTTCGGTCATCGGGGCCGATGTTAGGACCCGGGTCGCTCAGCTGCCGGTGGTGGCGAGCGCAGATGCGAGGAGAACGTCCTCGAGGCCGGCTGCGTCGCGTTCGTGGTCGCACAATGCCCGGTACTCGGCCGCCGAGGCAGCGGCCGCGGAGGAGTCCCAGCCGAGCTCCGGCGCGATCAACTCGGCGACGGCGTCCGCTGCCGCTGCCGAATCGGCACGGCCGTAGAGGCGGGCGCGGGTGCGCCTCGACAGCACGTCGTCCACCGAGTGGGCCATCTCGTAGCGGGCGGCGAACACCGCCTCGGCCCGGAGGTAGGGGAGTCCGGCGACGAGTGGCTCACCGAGCGAAGGGTCGGCCTGGATCATCGACATCAGCGCCCGGGCTTCGCCGCCGTAGCGGCTCGCGAGATGCTCGGCGTCAGAGCGGCTGACGCCGTAGGCGCGAGCTGCGTCGGCGACCGACGAGTAGCCGTCCGCGCCGCGCAACCGGAGCTTCTTGGTCACCGAGCGTTTCGAACCCTCAGGGGCACGGGCTCCGAGCACCTCGCGCACGACCTCGTCGACGGTGTCCGCCGCCATGTGCCGATAGGTCGTGAGCTTGCCGCCGGTGATCGTGACCACGCCGGATGCGGAGCGGACGATGTTGTGGCCGCGGGACAGATCCGCGGTGCGACCCGACGAAGCTGACTTCACGAGCGGCCGGAGGCCCGCCCAGGTGCCGCAGATGTCGGCACGGGTGATGGTGTTGACGTTGTTGGCGTTGATCGCCGAGAGCAGATAGTCGATGTCGGCGTCGGTGCACTGCGGGTCGTCGAGCGGGCCGTCGTAATCGGTGTCGGTCGTGCCGATGTAGGTGAAGTCACCCTGGGGCACCACGAACACCGAGCGGCGGTCCTTCGGGACGGGAATGACCGCCGCGATGGAGTTGCGCACCAGGTGATGGGGGACCGAGATGTGGATGCCTTTGGCCGGGCGCATCGAATCGGGGTCGATACCCTCGTCGAAGGTGCGAACCTGATCAGCCCAGACGCCGGCCGCGTTCACGACTGCCCGGGTGTCGATGGTGAACGTCTCGCCATCAGCGGTCACTGTGACGCCGTTGACGTTGCCGGCCGCGCCGTTGGTGAGGCCGACCACCGCGCAGCGGTTCGCCACGACCGCGCCGTGGTGAAGTGACGCGGTGCGGAGGATCGTGACCACGAGGCGCGAGTCGTCCGCCGCCGCATCGAAGTAGAGGTAGCCGCTGACGAGGTTCTTCGCCGGCAGGGTCGGCATGTATCCGAGCGCCTCCTGCTTGGTGACGCGCTTGTGCAGCTTGCCGACCCGATAGCCCCCCGTGAGGTCGTAGCCCCACATCGCCATGCCCAGCAGCCGGGCGATCTTCGCCGGGATAACCCCGCCTTTTCCGAACATCGGAAGGAGGAAGGGGAGGAGCTTGACGAGGTGTGGAGCGTTCTTAAGGAGGCGCTGGCGTTCGGCCAGCGCCTCGTAGACCAGCTGGACGTCGCCCTGTTGGAGGTAGCGCAGACCACCGTGGATCAGCTTGGAGGACTTGGAGGAGGTTCCCTGGGAGAAGTCGTCACGCTCAACGAGGGCGACGCTCAGTCCGCGGGCCGCGGCGTCGAGGGCGACACCGGCCCCGGTCACGCCACCGCCGATGACGACGAGGTCGAACGTCTCGGTGCGCAGTCGATCCAGTGAGGTCGTTCGGTCGAAGGCTGCGAGTGTCACCGCACGAGGGTATCGCTCAGAAGTTACCGACGGGTAACAGAACGCAGCCGTTGCGCGCTCGCGGCGCGTCGGGAGTGACCGATTTCACGACCGGAATCCGGCTGGATTTCGGGGGCGACCGGTTGAACAGCATTGGGCCCGGAACGGAGCCTCCAACTGATTGGACAGGGCGCACAGGCGCCCGCGAGGATCGAACACCAATGGACAGGAACTGGGTTGGGCGTGCCGCATGCAGCGGTCTTGATCCCGCCATCTTCTACCCCCCAACCGATGACGAAGCCGACGCGGCGAAGGCCATCTGTGGCGAATGCCCGGTTCAGGAGGCATGCCTCGAACACGCCATCGACCACCGCGAGAAGAACGGCGTGTGGGGCGGTGCTACTGAGCGTGAACGGCTGCGGATCATCCGGCGCCGTCGTCGCGTTCGCTCCCAGGTCGCGAACATCGCCAGCTGACGGCGGCGGGGCGGCACGTGGTCGGGAACGGAGCATTCGAAGGGTGGCCGAAAGTCCTCGGTCGACTGGCGGCGGGCGCTGACCTCACTTCGGCCGAGTCACGTTCGGCGCTGACAGAGATCCTGTCGGGCAACGCCACCTCTTCACAGATCGCGGCGTTCATCGTCGCGCTGCGTCTCAAAGGTGAGACGGCGGAGGAGATCGGCGGTCTCGTTGCTGCGTTGGTCGCCGAGGCAGCGCCACTGACGCTCCCCGAGGGCACCATCGACATCGTTGGAACCGGCGGCTCGGCGACATTGCGTGACCGCGCCTTCAACGTGTCGACGCTGGCCAGCATCGTGGCCGCTGCAGCGGGAGCAACCGTGTGCAAGCACGGAAACCGGATGGCGTCGTCCACATCGGGCTCGACCGATCTGCTCGAAGTGCTGGGCGTCGTGGTCGACCTCGACGGGCCGGCTGTTGAGACGTGCGTCCGCGAGGCCGGTGTCGGATTCTGCTTCGCACGGATGTTCCACCCGGCGATGCGCCACGTGGCCCCGACGCGTGCCGAGCTCGGGATTCCGACGGTGTTCAACATCCTCGGTCCGCTGTCTCATCCGGGCCGTGTGAAGCGCCAGGTGCTCGGCGTCGCTGACCCCGGGCGGGTCGACGTCATTGCCGAGGTGCTCCGGCAGCGTGGCATGGACCGGGCGATGGTCGTGCACGGCCACGACGGCCTCGATGAGCTGACGACGACCGACCGTTCGCTGGTCATCGACATTGTGGACGGTGAGGTCGCTCGGTGGGAGCTCGACCCAGCGGACGTCGGCCTGGAGCGCAGGTCCGTCGACGACATCGCTGTGGGTGATCCCGCGGCGAACGGAGAGGTTGCCCGGCGTGTGTTGGGCGGTGAGCTCGGTGCTCACCGCGACCTCGTGCTGCTGAACGCCGCGGCAGGACTGGTCGTGGCCGAGGTCGCCGCCGACCTGTCCGAGGGCGTCGCTCGGGCGGCGATGGCAATCGACGACGGGGCGGCAGCCGCCGTGCTCGATCGGCTGGTGGTTGCGTCGGGCGGCTCGCCCTCCTGATCGGCGTAGTCGCCAAAGGTTCGCAACTGCCCGCGGTCGCATCGGCCTGGAACGCCGGTACCCTGCGCGACCATGGCCAACCGATTCCCGTTCCTACCGCGCGGTACCTCGATCGTCGGGGTTTCACTGTTCGTCGCGTCGACGCTCCTGGCGGGATGTGGTGACCCCGGTACGATCACCGTCGGCCAACGATCGACCGAGACCCCGGCGACGGTTCCGGGGGCCGTGGAGACTCCGGGGGCAGCCGGCGCGACGCTGGCGTCGTTGCGGCAGTCCGGTGAGAACTCGGCCGCGGTCGAATCGGCCCGGTTCGAGATGACGATGGCGATCGGCGACACACCGTTCATGACCGTCGAGGGTGAGATGGGCAACGGCACAAGCCGGCAGTCGACGAAGATGTCGATGCCCGCAGTACTGGACGGCGAGGGGCTCGACGAGGAGCTGCCGGAGGCGGACATTCCATTCCTCAGCGGCGACATGACGATGGAGACGATCGTCACCGCTGACGCGAGCTACGTGCGCGGTTCGCTCGTCGGGATGATGGCCGGGTTCTTCGGGAGTGACGGTTCGACCACCGATCAGTGGTACCGCATCGAGTTGCCGAGCGACGCCGACGGCTCCGTCGCCGAGGAGTTCGGCGCATACGACGCCGGTCCCGGGACGGCGCAGCTGTTGGCCGGCGCGTACGGCGACATCACGACTGTCGGAACCGAGGACGTGCGGGGAGTCGCGACGACCCACTACCGGGTGGACATCGACCCGTCCGAGCTCACCGACGACAGCTTGGACGACCTCGTCGGCGACCACACCTTCCCCCTCGATGTGTGGATCGGCGATGACGGGATCGTTCGTCGCACCGTCATGGAGATCGAGTGGCCCCAAATGGCCGGTGAGTCGGGGTCGGCGACGGTGACCTTCGAGATGTTCGACGTCGGTGCCGACATCACCGTCGAGGTGCCGGCCGACGCGGAGACGCTCGACATGGAGAACCTGCTCGACTTCGACGACATGTTCGGCAACTGAACCGGCATCGGGTGGCGTACTTCGGGCTCAGCGGTGCCGATGATCACGGGTGAGCCTGAAGTTCGACGTCAGTCAGGCACCCTGCCGGGCATCGGAACCGGAGTGATCGGTGAGGAGAGTTCGCCGTCGACGTGGTGGAGGCGGACCCGTCCGGCGTTGCGGTCGAGCCAGCGGCCGGCGAGCAGCAGCTCGTCGGCCAACTCGGCGTCGAGCGGGCCCGACGCCGGATCGCCGGGATCGCGGGGGAGCGCCTCGATCGTGCGTCCCGGGTCGAGGGCATCGATGCGCAGCCCGCTGGTGCGTGGGTCGGGCGGCGCCCAGTGCCGGATGAGATGGCCGCGTCGAAACTCGTACCGGTTGCCCGAAGCGTCTTCGACTTCCAGGCGTCGCAGGCCCCGTTGACGGTCGAGGAGATGCTGGCGTCGACGGGCGTCGGCGTACGCGACGAGGCGATCCCGGGTTAGCGCGGCCTCCTCGAAGCGTTCCTCGGCAGCGAGCTCGCGCATGCGATCGGTCAGCGCGTCAACGACGATCGCTGGGTCGCCGGTGAGGCATCGCTTCGCCAGTTCGGCAGTCGGCGAGTACTCCTCGGGGGTGAGGGGGCGGTCACAGAGGCACAGCGACACGCCGAGTTGAGCGGGAACGCAGGGGCCGCGGCTCGTCGGCTTCGTGGCGTTGCATCGCCGAAGGGGAACCACCGTCTGGATCGCTTCGACCACCAGCTGGGCCGCCGAGCGGGAGCCGAGCGGCCCGAGATAGATGGCGTCGTCGTCCTTGGGGAGTTTCGGGACCGTGAGCCGCGGGAACCGCTCGGCGGTCAGCTTGACGTACACCGATGACCGCCACCGCGTGCCTTCGCGGTTGTAGTGAGGTTCGAGGTGGTGGATGAGCCGCATCTCGAGGACTGCGGCTTCGAGGGGGCTCGCCGTTCGTTTGAAATCGATGCGGCCCATCTCGCGCAGGAGTGGGCCGACCTTCCGTCGATCGTCGCTGGAGAAGTAGGAACGCACTCGACTGCGCAGGTTGGACGCCTTGCCGACGTAGAGCACTCTGCCGGCCGGCTCGCGGAACAGGTAGACCCCCGGCTCCCGGGGCAGCCGGTCGGTCAGACGAAGTTTCGATGCCTGCGCATGGTTGGCCATCTTGGGGAGACTGCGGAGATCGTCGAGGCCCGTGACTCCGAGCGCACTCGCCCGGTCGAGCAGCACGTGGAGCAGATCGCCCGTCGCGAGCGCGTCGTCGAGCGCCCGGTGGGTGGGGGTGTGGGCGAACCGGAAGTGCCGTGCGAGCGTGCTGAGGCGACAGTTGGGAACCTCGTCCCGCAGCAGACGGCGGGCAAGTGGGACGGTGTCGATCACCGTGTTGGTGGCCGGCGGGCGATCGTCGCGGCGCAGCGCATCCTGGAGGAACGCCATGTCGAACCGGGCGTTGTGAGCCACGATCACGGCGTCGCCGATGAAGTCCATGAGCGTGCCCAGCACGGTCTCGATTCGGGGAGCGGTGGTCACCATTGCTTCGGTGATGCCGGTTAGCACGGTGATGGTGGGGGGAATGGCCCGACCGGGATTGACCAGGGTTTGCAGGGTGCCCAGGCACTCGCCGCGACGTAGCTTCACCGCTCCGATCTCGGTGATGCTGCTGTCGACGGTGTTCGATCCGGTCGTCTCGAAGTCGATCACGCAGAACATGACCTCTTCGAGCGGCATTCAGAGCTCGTCGAAACTCGACTGCTGTGGTTGGAGGGAACGCCGCGACACGAACGTACGTTC
>JAIBBP010000103.1 GCA_019694615.1 Microthrixaceae bacterium
ACTGTGGGTCGTGTCGGTAACGGTGTTCGCCTACCTGTTCATCCCCCTGATCAACATCGTGATCTTCACGTTCAACAAGCCCACGACGAAGTTCAACACGAGTTGGGAGGGCTTCACTTGGGACAACTGGGCCCACCCGTTCTCCGAGACGCAGTTCACCGACTCACTGATCGAGAGCGTGAAGGTGGCGCTGGTCGCGTGCGTGCTCGCGACGTTGCTCGGGAGCCTGATCGCATTGGCGCTCGGTCGCTACCGGATGCGTGGCAGCGCCGCTGTCAACCTGTTGCTCGTACTTCCGCTGACCACGCCTGAGATCGTCATGGGCACGTCGCTGTTCACGCTGTTCTTCAACTTCGGTGTGGACCGAGGGTTCTGGACGATCGTCGTGGCGCACACGATGTTCTGCCTCAGTTTCGTGGCCCTTACCGTCAAGGCTCGAACCAGGGGCATGGACTGGTCACTTGAGGACGCCGCCATGGATCTCGGGTCGCCGCCAATGCGTACGTTCTGGAAGGTGACGTTCCCGGGGATCATGCCGGGCGTCGCCGGCGCGTTCCTGCTGTCGGTGGCGCTGTCGATCGACGACTACATCATCACGTCGTTCGTCGCCGGCCCGACCGTGACCTTCCCCCGACGGGTGTTCGACTCGGCGCGTATCGCCCTGCCGCCTCAGGTGCACGTGCTTGCGACGATCATCATGATCGTGGCGATTGCCATCATCGTGGTGTCGAGCGTGCGTCGGCCCAAGTCGACCGAGGCCTGACCGACCTCGCCACCTCCCCAGCCCGCTCCGCCGCCTACCGAAATGTGATGCGAGGTGTGCGGTTCCGCGATTGCCTCGCATCACATTTCGTGGTTGGTTGGTTCATGCGAGCCCGGCCGCTAACGCGTCAGGCGGCGAGTGCCTCGCAGAGGCCGAGGAACGCGTCGACGTAGCGGTCGATGTGCTCGTGGGTGTGCTGCACCGACAGCGTCCATTGCTCCTCGTCGCCGGGGGTCATGAACACCCCGCGGTTGATCATCCACGGATAGGACGCGTCGTAGAGCGCTGTATTGGTATCGAGGAAGTCTCGGTAGTTGGTGAGCGGCTCGGGGCGGTACGACACACATCCCTTCGCCCCGAGGTCGATGGTGTGCGCAGGGATGCCGAACTTCTCGATGGCGTCGTTCATGCCGTCGGTGAGACGCTTTCCGAGCTCGGCGAAGTGCACGTAGGCGTCGGGGGTGAGTACCTGGGTCAACGTCGCGAGGGACGCGGCGACCGAGAGGGGGTTGCCGTTGTAGGTGCCCTGGTGGGCGGCGCCGTGGTTGATCTCGTCCATGATCTCGGCCTTGCCGCCGAACGCTCCGATCGCCGCACCTCCGCCGATCGACTTGGCCCAGCTCGCGAGGTCGGGCTGCACCCCGAAGCGCTCCTGCGCGCCTCCAGCGGCGATGGTCACTCCGCACTTCACCTCGTCGAAGATAAGGACGACGCCGTACTTGGTGCACAGATCGCGGATGGCTTCGAGGTAGCCGGGTTGGGGGAGAACGATGCCGACGTTCATCATCACCGGCTCCATGATGAGCGCCGCGATCTTGTCGCCTTCTTCGTGGAGGAGCCGCTCGAACGCGGCGGCATCGTTGAACGGGACGATGCGGATCCACTGATCGAGGTCTTTGGGCATGCCCTTGGACTTGGGGTGCTTGGCGGGGGTGTCACGGCCCCCCATCACGTCGGCCCCAGGCGTGCAGCTGTACATCAACTGGTCGACGTGGCCGTGGTAGCTGCCCTCGATCTTGGCGATCACCTCGCGGCCGGTAGCTGCACGGGCGACGCGGATGGCGGTCATGTTCGACTCGGTACCGGAGTTGGTGAACCGGACCTGGTCGCAGTTGAAGCGCCGGCACAGTTCCTCGGCGAGGGCGACGCAGGCTTCGACGGTTACGGCGAAGTGCATGCCGTTGTGGGCGGCCTTGGACACGGCTTCGGCGACGATCGGGTGAGCGTGTCCGACGGCGATCGACCCGAACCCGTTGTGGAAGTCGTAGTAGGCGTTGCCGTCGACGTCCCACACCTCGGCTCCGACTCCGCGCTCGAGGTAGATCGGGTAGGGGTCGCCGAGCTGGAAGCTGGATGCGACGCCTCCCGGCATGGTCTTCACGGCGCGATCGAAGAGCGCGCTCGACGCCCTGGTGTTGGCGAGCAGTCGGTCCTTCTCTGCGGCGGCGATGGCGCCGGCATTCGCCGTGATGCGGTCGGTGGTCTCAGTCATGGCGGTCCTCGATGCAGGGTGATCCGTTGAAACGCAAGGCTACTACAACGGTTTTCGCACTACACGGGCGATTGAGGAAGTCGATCCGCAGCAACCGTTGCGTTTCACGACGAAGTGGGCAAGGCTCACACCATGACGGACACCATTCGGAACTTCATCGGCGGCGAGTTCTCCGACGCCTCCGACGGCGCGACGACCGATCTCGTCGATCCCTGCACCGGGGAGGTCTACGCCACTGCTGCGAAGTCGGGGCCCGCCGACATCGACCGGGCCTGCCGGGCGGCGCAGGCGGCCTTCGAATCGTGGCGTGACGCCACACCGGGGGAGCGGCAACTGGCGCTCCTCAAGATCGCCGACGCGTTGGAGGCCCGAGCTGACGAGTTCGTCGCCGCCGAGTCGCGCAACACCGGCAAACCGATCGGCCTCACGGCGTCGGAGGAGATTCCACCGATGGTCGACCAGATCCGCTTCTTCGCCGGCGCTGCCCGGATGCCGGAGGGGCGTTCCGCAGGTGAGTACATGGTGGGGCACACGTCGTTCATCCGGCGCGAGCCGGTCGGGGTCTGTGCCCAGGTCGCGCCGTGGAACTACCCGATGATGATGGCCGTCTGGAAGTGGGGCCCAGCGCTTGCCGCCGGCAACACCGTGGTGCTCAAGCCGTCGGACACCACTCCGGTGACGACCGTGATGATGGCCGAGATGATGGCGGAGTTCCTTCCGCCAGGCGTGATGAACGTGGTGTGCGGCGACCGCGACACCGGCCGTGCACTGGTCGACCACGACATCCCCCAACTCGTGTCGATCACCGGTTCGGTCCGTGCCGGCATGCAGGTCGCCGAGCAGGCGGCCCGAACGCTCAAGCGCTGTCACCTGGAACTCGGCGGGAAGGCACCGGTGGTGGTTTTCGACGACGCCGACCTCGAAGCCGCGGCCGAGGGGATCGCTATCGGCGGGTACTTCAACGCCGGCCAGGACTGCACTGCGGCCACGCGGGTGCTCGCAGGGCCCAGGGTCTACGACGACTTCGTGGAAGCACTCACCGACCAGGCGAAAGGTACGTCGACCGGCCTCCCCGACGACGAGGACGTCTTGTTTGGCCCGCTCAACAATGCCAACCAGTTCGATCGAGTTTCGGGGTTCTTCGACAGGGTCCCCGACCACGCAACGGTGACCACCGGCGGCGACCGCTTCGGTGATCGCGGCTACTTCTTCAACCCGACCGTCGTAGCCGGGTTGCAACAGAGCGACGAGATGGTGCAGGACGAGATTTTCGGCCCCGTGATCACCGTGCAGCGATTCACCGACGAGGAAGAGGCGGTGCGGTGGGCGAACGGGACGCCGTACGGGCTCGCCAGTTCGGTGTGGACGAAGGACCACGGCCGGGCCATGCGGATGTCACGTCGTCTCGACTTCGGGTGCGTGTGGATCAACACCCACATCCCGCTCGTGGCGGAGATGCCCCACGGCGGTTTCAAAATGTCGGGCTACGGCAAGGACCTGTCGGGCTACGCCCTCGACGACTACACCCGAATCAAGCACGTGATGAGCCACATCGAGTAGCTACCTACCTGTCCATCGCCGCCGACATCGTTCTCCCGAGGGGGTTTTGTTCGGCGAACGTACACACATCTGTGTTCGTTCGCCGAACAAAACCCCCAGGGGCGGGTCAGGTGAGGTTGTGGATCGGGGCGGGTTCGGGCGTGTTGGAGTGGTAGACCGCCCTCCGGATCTCATCGAATACTCCGAGGCTCAGCGCCGCGGCGACGCAAATGCCCCATTGAGCGAGGGTC
>JAIBBP010000108.1 GCA_019694615.1 Microthrixaceae bacterium
CCGACATCGTCGAACGCCTGCGAGACCAGTGCTGCCGCCTCGGCCACGACGATCACGGTCACACCAACTGCTGGCTGTTCGGACGGGCTGCGGCCGAGATCGAGCGTCTACGGGAGGAGAACACCACGCTCCGCGAACGCACGACACCGTTCGAGGGCGACAAGTCGTACAGCGGAGACGACGAGCGAACGCCCACGCGAGCCGATGCCGCGCCGTGCATCGCGAGCCGCACCCGTCGACCGGGAGTGCCGTGGTGCTCACCGTCGCCCACCTCGACCACCAGCCGGAGAACTGCGACCCCGCCAACCTCATGGCGATGTGCCAGGCGTGCCACCTGGCCTACGACCGCGACCACCACGCCGACACCCGGCGAGCACGACAGGAGCAATGATGACCGACGAACAAGCAGCGGCGATCGCTGCGATCAAACATGCCCGGCTGGCGGCGCTGACTGCGATCGAAAGCCTCGATGACGACTGGCCCGGCGAGTGGCCCACGGAGATCGTCGAACTCGTTATCGGTGCGTACAACGACCTGCGCCGCGCCCACAACCTCGCCACCGCCTACGCCAAGGAGCAACCATGATAGAATCACAGCGAGGAACAACCATGACCGACGTTCGCGCGATCACCGTGCGTCAGCCGTGGGCGTCGCTGACCGCGAACGGCCGCAAGACGATCGAGTGGCGGACCGGCCGGTGGCCGCGCTGGACCGGCACCGTGCTCATCCACGCCGCGGCGACATGGGCACCCGGTTGGAAGGGCCGGTGGTTCACCCCCGCCGATCTCGAAGGCCGTGACGGGGCGATTCTCGACGGCATCGGGATCGCCGGTGATCTCGGCGAGGATGTCAACGGGAGCGACTACTACAAGCTCGACCAGTGGGCGTCGCGTCGTGTCCCGACCGGGGCGGTGATAGCGGTCGGCCGGATCGTCATGGTTCTCCCGGTCTATGACGCGCTGACCATCACCGACTATGGCCTCGCTGAGCCGTGGGAGCCGCACTTCACCGTCGACGAGTTCGCGCAACGCCTCACCGAATGGCACGCGAGCCCCGACGACTTTGCGGAGCCGGACTGGCTCGAAACGCCCCGCTCCGACCAGCTCGCCTACTCCGGTGGGTACGCCGTGCCGGGCAACGTCGGACTGTGCCTCGCCGATGTGGTCCGGTTGGACCGCCCGGTACCAGCGAAGGGTCGACTCGGTTTGTGGCGACCCGACCCTGACCTGATCGCCGAGTGCATGGAGCAGACCCGATGACCACGCCAACGTTCGGCTCGGCGCACGCCGTCGCCCTCGCCCTGCACGCCCTGCTGCGCCACCTCCAGCTCGACGAGATCGCCCACTGGGATGACCTGCCCGAGCTGACCGAGGAGCAATGGGACCTCGTCGACCAGGAGCTGCACCGCCTCACGATCCGCATCCAGGGCGAGATCGACGAGCACGAACGATGGAACGGGCTCAACGCCCTCGACCTCTGGGAGCGCTACTCGTGACCAGTGCGTCGGGGGGTCACGGGGCCGTGACGTCTACGCTGCGCACCACGGGTAGACTGTGACGATGGAGATCACCAGCTTCACATCGGCCGCCGCCCACTTGACCGTCAGAATCGCCTACAGGTCACATGACGGGTGGACACGGTTCTCGGAGTTTCATCGACACCAGAACGCCTGCGGCGAATGGGAATGGACCGGGGCGCTCCCCCAGACAGCCGAGCGCCTCTCCGCAGCCGTCGCCTCCCACCCCCGGCTCCGGGCAATCTGTGCGGACTACGGGATCGAGCCGGATGGGGAAGAAGGTCCGATCATGGCAATCGGAGGCTCATCGAACGCCGACCTCATCCTCAACGCCAGCACCCTCGGCTACCTCAACTCGGCGTGGGAGACGCTCGACTGCACTTACGGGCTTGGGAGGTTCTGGAGAAAGTGGAGCCCCGACCCCAGTGTGTTTCGGCGACATGACCTCAACCCAGAGAAGGCCCCCGACGGCCCGATGGACTTCACGGCGCTCGACTACCCGGACGGCCGGTTCAACGCTGTCGTGTTCGACCCCCCGTACAAGCTCTCAGGAACGTCGACGGGGGCTGGCCCGTCGGCGTCCGATGCCGATTACGGGGTGGAGGCGTACCGTTCAGTCGAGGCCACCCACAATCTCGCGCGCGATGGGATCAGGGAATGCCTCAGGGTTCTTCACCCCGGCAAGACAGGGAGTCGGGAAACGGGAGGGTTCTTGCTGGTCAAGTGCCAGGCGCAGGTCGCGTCGGGCAGGGTCCACTGGCAGCCACGAGTGTTCGCCGATTTCGCAGAGCAGTTCAGGGGGGTCAGACTGGTCGACATGTTCCATCTGCCAGGGCACAGGGCCCAGCCGAAGGGGCGTTCCCAGGCGCACGCCAGGCAGAACTATTCGACACTGCTGGTGTTGAGGAAGGAGTCGCGGTGAGTTCGGGGAACGACAGGGCGGCTATCGCTTGGGCGCTGGCGGGAGCAGCGTTCGGGGTGGTCGCTGTGACAGTGATGCTGTGCGGCGAATGGGTCGGCTTCGTGGCCCTTGCCGCGTCGATGGCGTGCTTCGCTGCGTCGTGGGCGGCGCTGAGTCGGCTGGAGGCGGAGATGGGTCGGTCGACCCCGGACACGGGCTCGACCCCATGAGGGGTGAACGAGAGCTGGACTCCATCCACATCACGACAGCGAACGCCGGTCGCACCTTCTCGACGACGAAAGTGATCGTCGACGGCATCGAAATGCCGTACCCGGTGGAGGAAATCAGCGTCGAGGCATCCGCCCACTCGCCAGCGACGGTCTATCTTCGGCTGGCCGGAGGGATCACAATGACGGTACCGGCGATCGCGTACACGCTCCATCGAGAGGAAGCCGAGGTCAACGATGCTGCAACCCGATGATTTCGATCACAACGGGACGGCGTGGGTCACGCCGGACGACCAGTTCGCTATCGAGGCACGACTGATCGTCACCGAACAGAAACTCACCGATGTCCGGTTCTACCCGACGCGACACGGGCGGACACTGCTGATCCACAGATACGGAGGGTTCGGGACGGTCGACGAAGCCATCGAAGCGGTGTGCGACGCCATCAACGCCGAAGAGGCCGACTAGTGGCGACGGCCGCTGAGGCGACTGCGGCGCTCGCTGGTGTCGGGGCCGGGTATCCGGTGTCGCCGTGCACGGCGTGCGGGATGCCGATCCTGGCTCCCCCGAAGTCGAAGCGGCCGTGCCGGATGACCCCGGAGTGCACGGGGAAGCACGTCCCTCTGACTGAACGGGAATGGTCGCCCTAGCTGCCCTTGGGGCGGCCTTGTTGGTTGCGCTGCTGGGCGTGCTTCTGGTTATCGGTGGGGATGTCGACCCACCTCGTTACCCGGATGATGGCCCCGGTCCATCCGGTGACCTCCCATTTCTCCACGTTGTTCAGCCGGACGATCCGGGCGTCGCTGGCGAGTAGTTGCCCGTCTTGGAGGGCGTCTCCGACAGCACGGACGAGCTTGTCGAGGTCCGGAGCCGAGAGTTTGGGTATCCGTTCATGGCCGAGGCGTCGCCGCACCTTGGGCATGGCGAAACGGAACTCGACACTGAGTTCAACGGGGCAGTCAAAGGGGGCGTCGGGCTCCTGCGACGCTGCGAGGAGAGCCGCCCCAGCCACAGCACCTCTCCACTGGGCGAGGTGCGGAGATGACTCGGCCAGTATGGGCTTGCCGGAACGGTACCCCTTGTACGACTTCGACCCTTGAGGGGCGGGCCGCCCGCACACCTCGAACTCGACGGTTTGAAGACCCATCGTGCGCCACCTTAGACCCTCGGGGTCCACCTGGCGGCCGGAGGGTATATCCTTGGATGGGACACGTCGGCCAACAGGAGGACCCCGGTGCCAGTCTCACAAACCCCCCGACGCGGGGAACGCCGCCATGTTGTCAGCACAAAGCTGGCCCCTTCGATCATCGACCGCGTCGACGATTTCGCCGAGTCGACAGACGCCACACGCTCCGCCGCGATCGCCGCCCTTGTCGAAGCGGGCCTCGGATCGCCTGATGGGGCGCGGGAACTCGTGATGGAGAACCACGCGCTGCGAGCGAAGCTCAGCGAGGCACGTCGGGCGCTCGACTGACATCCTGCCCACCTTTCACTCGCTCCCCTAGTCTCGCCGCATGGCCGCCCGTTCGCTGAAGTCAGTTGTCGCCGAGTCGACCGCCGCCCCCGTGATTGAGGGCAGAGTCGTCCAGTTGGGGTCGGAAGACGCTGTCGCTGGGGCGGTCGGGTGGAGGCGCAGCCAGGAATGGCAGCGCGACGGGTGGAGGTTCTACGACGTCCACGGGGAGGTCCATTACCCGCTGACGGTTGGAGGGAACCTGTCGTCGCGTGTCGACCTTGCTGTCGAGGAGCGGGGGTCGGACGGGTCGTGGGGCCATTCGACGGGGAAGTTGGAGCGTTCCGTCCTGGAGAGCGTGTCGGGCCTCGGGCTGGATGATTTCTTCCGGTCGCTGTGGCTGAACACGGCGGTCGCCGGGGAGGGGGTGCTGGTCGTCACCCCAGAGTACGGGTCGTACGACATTGAAGTGTTCTCTTCCGACGAGGTGTACAAGGAAGCGAACGGGGCTTGGGTGCGGGTCGACGAGACGGGGCGGCGCGAAGTCCTCGACCTCCGAGAGAAGCGGGTCACCCGATTCTGGAGATCCCACCCGCGGTACCGACGGAGCGCTGACTCCGGGCTGCGCTCGGTCCTCAATGAGTGCCGGGAGCTGGAACTGCTGAAACTGTCCCTCCTCGCGAAGATCACGTCGCGGCTCGCGTCGGTCGGAATCCTGTTCCTCCCCAACAGCCTGTCGATGCCGGTAGCGAACCCTGAGGCGTCCGCCGGAACCCTGTCCGGCGACGCGTTGACGCAGATGCTGGTGAAGCTGTTCATGTCCCCGATACGGAACCCTGGGGCGTCAGCAGCGGCCATGCCGGTCATCCTCCGCGGCCCAGAAGAGGCCGGTGAGAAGATCCGCCACATCATCCTCGACACGTCTCTCGACGAGGTCGAGGAGAACCACCGGGCCGAACTGAGGCGGGCGATCGCTAACGGGATCGAACTCCCGATCGAAACCCAAACCAGCGTCGCTGACGCGAACCGATGGAACGCCTGGAACATCTCAGAGTCGGCCGTGCGGGACCACATCCTGCCCGTGTGCCGCGCCGGTGCCGGTTTGCTGACGACCCGCGTGCTGTGGCCGATCCTTCGTCGTGAGGGGATGGCTGAAGCCGATGTTCGCCGCCGCAGATTCTGGCCGAACGTGGACCGCGCCGCCCTCGGGTTGAACCGATCCGATCTGGCCCGCCAGTTGTTCGATCGCGGCCAGCTTGGCGGGGACGCGCTGCGTTTGGCTCACGGGTTCGACGAGAGTTCGGGGCCGACCGACGAGGAGTTCATCCGGTTCCTGGGGATCAAGCTGTCGAACCCGGCGATGGCGTCGTGGGGGCTCGACCTTCCCCCGGAGATGTTGATGGGGGCCCTCCCCCCGGGCCCCGGCGGATTCAACGCCCCCGAGCCCCATGTGGACTCGTGGTCGACTGTGGGTGACCCGAACGGCGGGCTCGATCGGTCCTAGTCGGCCGGATGGTTAGGGGCGTAGAGTCCCGGCCATGTTCGATGAAATCGACCTTGAACTCGCCCACGACGTCACGTTCGGCACGGTCGAACTGAACGTCGAAACGGAGATCCCTCTCCCGAAGGGGGTGATCGCGAAAGTCAACTTCGACCCGTTGATGTGGCTGGACGCCCCCACGCCCGACGGCCGGTATTTCGCTAGTGCCGGGTTCGAGCTGGCGGGGCTCCCGTCGTTCCTCCAGTACAAGGACGCCACGGGCGGGGCCGGGCATGACGGGGCGAGGGTCTGCGGTTCGTTGCGGCACGTCGAGACGGACCCGTTGACGGGGAAGGTGTCCGGGTGGGGGTACTTGATCGACAACCAGGCGGGGCATGACTGCCTGCTGGCGTTGACGACGCGGGCGGTGAAGGGCGTGTCGGCAGACCTGCGTGGTTGCGCCCTGAGTGCGAGCGACACTGAGGCGCTTGGGGTCCGCCAGGCGTTCTCGCGGTCGCAGCTCGCTGGGGCGACGATCTGCCCGATGCCAGCGTTTCCCGACACCGAGGTCACGGTCGACACGATCGTGGCGTCAGGGACTCTGGTGCGGGACTTGAAGCCGCCGCGGGACGCTTTCTCGAACCCGCGCCTGTCCCGGCCGACGGGCATTCGGGTGGTGCCGCTGAACGCCGAGTTCGAGCAGGTCTTCGGCCACCTGTGCTTGTGGAACCAGCCGCACGTCTCGATCACCGGCAAGAAGGTGTACCCGCCGCGGGACGACGATCTGTCGAAGTTCTACACAGGCGGCACCGTGCTGTGCGCGGACGGTTCGGCCGTGAGGGTGGGTCGTCTGTTCCTCGGCGGAGAACACGCCGACGTGTCGCTGAGCGCCCAGCAGGCGCTGGACGCGTACGCCGCTACGTGCACAGCGTGGGCCGATGTTCGTGTTGGGAAGGACGAGCACGGGATCTGGGTCGCCGGAGTGACCCGCCCTGGGATCAGCGAAGAGCTGGCGTACGCCGGGCGGGCGTCCGCCCTGTCGGGGGACTGGCGGCCGATCGGTGGTCGCCGCCGCCTCGTGGCGGCGTTGTCGTGCAACTTCCCAGGGTTCCCTGTGTACGAGGACGGCGACGGCCTCGCTTTGATAGCGTCCGGCCCGCCACCCGAAACCGACGGCGCCATCGGTGCCGACGAGAAAGAGATGTCCGATGGGTTCGTCGAGGAACCCCTGTCTGTCATTGAGGAGTCAACAGTGGTAGCGCTTGAAGAGGTTCAGGTCAGGTCGTACGTCCGGAACGGGCGGATGGTCCGCGGGTACAAGCGACGCGTCGAGGGAGGGCGCGGGCTGGCGGGCGACGCGGTGGACGCCGTGCGCGAGGCCATCGCTGACGGCTTGCAGAAACCGCCGCCGATCGGGAAGATCACCCCGAAGGGTCCGAATCGTGCAGCGCCCGACCAGCACCTCATCGTCCCCACGTCCCTGGGCGCGATCGAGGTGCGTCTCCGCCAGAACCCGCGAACGAAAGAGATTCGGGTCGAGGTGAGGGGCGGATCAGCCGAGACGAACCGGAGAATCCAGGAGCGCGTCGTCGCCCGACTCGACAAGTGGATTGCTGGCAAGCCGAGAGTCCTGTGGGAAAAGATCAAGGGGGGATCGAAGGATGGCAGGCAGTTCGACCCAACCCTGGTGATGACCGACAAGGCGTGGGACAGCGACGTCCGGCAGATGTTCGCCGACGAGGTCTACGCGTACGAATCCGAGTCGCGGTCCGAATCCCGGCGCAGGCGGCGGGGTGGCAGATAGGTGGAAGACGTCGAGGTCAGGTCGTACGTCCGGAACGGGCGGATGGTCCGCGGGTGCAAGCGACGCGTCCGGGCTGCCGGGGACAAGGCGTCGGTCGGAGCGCTCTTCGGGCTGCTGAACGAAGCCGCGGGGTCGGGCAGGGTGGCTCCCCTGCGGTCGCGTCAGCGCGGCCTGGAACTCCTCGCCGCTCTTGAAGCTGCCGGGTGGACGATCAAGCGGGACGGCAAGCGGAGCGTGGCAACGAGCCCCTCCGGGAAGGTCGTCACGTTCCGGCTCCCCAAGCCCAAGTCGGAGCCCGCCTCTAGCCGCCCAATGGATGCCTAGTTAGAGTCCCCGACCAGAACCCGCTACGGAGGTCCACAGCGATGAAGATCACGATCCCCACCAGCCTCGGCGAACTGTCCCGCGAGGACCTCGCTTCTCTGGAAGTTCAGCTCCAGGAGGCGGTCACGACCGCTGTGGTCCGGGGCGAAGAGTTGACCAGCGACGACAGGGAGAACGCCGCCTCCCTCACTGCCGTCACGGCCGAACTCGATCGTCGCGAGTCGATCGAGGGCCTGACAGAGACGATCACGTCGGCAGTCGTGGACCGGGTCGCCGCCCACCTCGCCGCTACCACCGTCGTTGAAGACGACGATGATGTGGAAGACGACGAGGACGTGGAGGCAGACGAGGTCGTCGCCGAGGACACCGACGAGCCCGCGGCAGTGTCGGCAGGGGAACTCGCCGCACACGACCCCGTCGTCGAGGTCGACGCCCCGGCTCGCCAGCGGGTCACCCGTCTCGTCACTTCGACGGCGACCCGCTCTTCGGGCGAGGAACTCGCCTCGTCGGTCGATCTCGCCGAGGTGTACCACGAGGTCGCTCGCACGATGCAGGACGGCGACACCCGCCTGATCGCCCGTCTCGACACCACCGAAGACGTGACGCTCGGCGACGACCCCGCCGAGAACTCGGAGATGATCTCCGAACTGATCTCTCGCGGCCAGAACGAGGGGGCGGAAGCCCTGGTCGCTTCGGGCGGCTGGATGACCCCGTCGGAGATCAGCTACGCGTTCTTCGAGCCGGAGACGATGGCCGGTCTGCTCGACACCCCGACCGTCGGCGTGAACCGCGGCGGACTCCGCCACATCACGAACGGCGGGCCGCAGATCGGCGACGCGATCACGACCGGAGCGGCGGCGTTCTGGGTGTGGGACGAAACGACCGACATCACCCCGGCCAGCACCGTGAAGACCCGGTACAAGATCCCGGCTCCGACGTGGACCGATGTGCGTCTCGCCGCTTACGGTGTCGCCCTCGACCACGGCAACCTTGCCGCACGGTCGTTCCCTGAGCTGACCGCCCGGTGGATGCGCCTCGCCCCCGTTGCTCACGAGCACGAGATCAACCGCATTCGCATCGCTGCGATCGCCACGGCGTCGACCGCCCTCGATTTCTCGACCGGCTACGCGGGCGGGGATGCTGCGACGGTCCTGTTGGACGTCGCCGAGCAGCAGGCAACGAAGCTCCGCGAGAAGTACCGGATGGGGTTCAACACCGTCGTCGACGCCGTGTTCCCCGACTGGGTGCTCGGCGCGATCCGGGCGACGATGTCCCGCCGGTCCGGGTTCAACGGCATCGGTGTCGCATCCGATGATGTGATCCGCTCCTGGTTCTTCGAGCGGAACATCCGCCCCCAGTTCGTGTACGACTGGCAGGCCCTCCCGTCCGCGTCGAAGACGTGGGAGTCGGCGACCGCCGGGAAGGTCGATTTCTTGATCTACCCGTCCGGCACCTGGGTGACCGGCAAGGGCGGGAGCCTCGACCTTGGCCTCCACCGGGATTCGACGCTGAACGAGACGAACGATCACACCGCCCTGTGGACGGAGCAGTTCCTGTCGCTGATGCGGTTCGGTCCTGAGTCCCGGAAGGTGACGGTCAACGTCCAGCTTGACGGCGAAACCTACGACTTCGTGACCTCTGCGTAGTCGGATGATCGTGACGGGAGCCGGGAGCTAGATGCTCCCGGCTCTTGTGCGCTAGGAGTAGGGAATGAGCTTCGACATCCAGCAGCCAGCGATCCCGACCCCGACCCGTACGCCGACGCTTCCCGGCCTGCTGTCGGTTGTTGATTGGGTTGGCAGTCCGCTGGACGCCCAGCGGTCGATCAGTGGGGCGAAGTACCAGCCTGGGGTCACGAACCCGACGCTGCGCGAATGGGTTGATGAGGGCACGAAGGTGTCGACGTCGTCGCCAGCGTTCAGGAACGCGGTGGTGACGACCCCGTATCTTCGCCGCAAGTTCTCTGGCGGCGAGGGCACGTACGCCGAGCTGAGAGACAAGACGATCGCCGATTTCGAGGACGGCCTCGAAGGGTATGTGGTGCGCCGCCTGATTTCGACCGCCACGGTGGTTGATATCAGCCCTGGTGGGGATTGCCCCCTGGTGGCGGCGGTGGGGCTGTTGGAGCGTGCCCTGTGGGCGACGAACGGGCAGCGGCGCGGCTACGTGGTCGCTTCGCCGCTGGTGTCGCCAAGGTTCACCGCGTACACGGAGAACGACTATGTGCTTCCGAGCGGGAACCGGCTGGTGTATTCGGCGGGGGCGATTTCGGCGGCCGAACTGACGACTCTCGACGAGCAGCCCGCCGATGTCACCCTGTACGCGTGCGCTCAGCCGTTCGGCCACAAGTCGTATGGGGTCACGTCCGAGCAGACGGGTGACGATTTCGATTTCGATTTGAACGATGTGTATGTGACCGTCGAGGGGACCGTCGCTTTGGCGTTCGATTCGACGGTCCAACTGTTCGCTTGCACCACCAGTTCCGTCTGAGAGGAATCCTCCCATGTCTGATGTCGATGCTGTCTCCGAGCGCCTCGCCGGAGAGGCTGTGCCCGCCGATGTGGCCGCTGCTGCCGCCGCCGTCGAGGCCGCCCAGGAGGAGTTGATCAACGGCTCGTCTGAGGCTGCCGAACGTCTCGCCGAGGAGGCCGTGCCGGGCGGTCCGCCGTCGGCGCGGGCTCTGAATGCCGGAGGGGCGGGGGAGCAGGAAGAGCCCGGTGACCCTGGACCGAAGAAGGCTCCGGCGAAGAAGGCCCCGGCGAAGAAGGCGACCTGACCCTCCTCCGAGGGTCCACCCTGTGTTGCTGACCGGTCGAATACGCTGAGAGCGGCCCTTGCCGGGGCCGCTCTCATATTCCTCTGGTCAGGAGACACATATCATGCACCATCGGTGGCTTCGGTTTGCCCTTGTTCCGGTTACGATGCTGTTGCTTTCCGGTTGCCCGGCCCCCCCGCCGCCGCTCCCGTGCCGCGGTGGAGCCTGCCCTTCCGGGGCCGATTGGGAGTCGCTGCGAGAATGTGAGGCTGGCGGCGACTACACGGCCGTGTCCCGGTCGGGGAAGTACCGTGGCGCATACCAGTTCGATCGCCGCACCTGGGCCGCCTACGGGCCCCCAGGGGACCCTGCGGCGGCTTCACCCGCCGAGCAGGACAGGCGGGCGTACGCCTTGTTCGAGGCCCGTGGGCACGCCCCGTGGCCGCTGTGCGGGCGTCACCTCAGGTAGAGCGGAGTTCGTGGCCCAGGTCTGGTGACCACGCGTAGGTGGGCATCGTTTCCTGCGACGGGTTCACGAGCTTCAAAAAGCGGACGAGGTGGGGGAACGTGTCCGGTGTGGCCCGTTCGCGCAGGCTGTCACCGCCGCGCCCGATGCGGAAACTGGTCCCCTGCTGGTTGACGCTGTCCACCCCCGCAGCGAGGGCGGGGACCGAGCTGACGTCTTCGCGGAGCAGGGCGACCGCGACTTCGAGGGCGGCGTCTTTCATCCACGGTTCGGGGTTGACGCCCCACTGGTAGGTGACGGTGAAGTCCCCGTTGTTCACCCACGAGTACGGCCAGTATCGCTGCTGCCCGTCGTCGGGGAGGCGGACGAGGAACCGGTCGTTCTCGACCCGGTAGTCCGTTCCGGCGACGAGGGTGTCGCCGTCAACCGTGACGCTTACGATGGCGACGACAGGCCATTCCAACGTGATTTCGGTGACTGGGCAGGGGGCCGGGTAGGACGATTGGAAGGGGCGGACGAGGACTGTGGGGTCCCACGCTTCGGTGGTTCGCGGCCACACGGTGACGGTGCGAACCCCTCTGATCGTGTACCCGGATTCGCGGCTGAGGATCTCCGACGCCGCCGCCGCAGCATCGGTGGCGCGGTCGACGAGGTCTTCGTCTTCGAGGTCGAGGTTGCAGAACGCCCGGTCGGCGAGCACGTCGGTTGCTGTGATCCACGGGTCCATGTGCTCAACCTACCGGTTCGGGTGCTGCCGGGGCGGGACGCGGCGGGGCGTTCCGCGAGGGTCAGTCGCCGTAGGGCGGCGTCTCGTACTGCGGAGGCTTGGCGACGCCGAGGAGCCAGCCCCACGCCGGGCCGATCCTCGTTTCGAGGACGCGAACGAGCGCGTAGTACCCGGTGGTGACGATCACGGTCACCGCTGAGGCGATCGCGCCGTCGTCGAGGTCAAGGCCAACCTTCGCGGCAGCGCCGATCAGTGCGCCGACGATGAGCGGCACGAGGGTGCGGACGATCGACGTGCCGATACCGGCGACGGTGGGGTTGACGGGCTCGGTCATGGTGATGCTCCTAGCTTGTGACGGGCTGGTGGCCCTTGGAGAGGTAGAGGAAGTCGATGGCTGCCCACTGGTCGGGGCCGATGATCGTGCCGTCCCACGGTTTGCCGAGGATCTTCCCGAGGTTGGCGACAGCGTCACGGACACGGCCGAGATAGACCCCGACCTCGCCGGTGAACTGGGCACCGGAGATCACGGCCAGTTCCCACTGGGCGATCTCGACGAGCCTACCCTGGGCCCCGACGGCGATCTGTGACCGGATCGGCAGCGGGGACGGGGCGGGAGTCGGGGGCGGCGTGTAGGGCGGTGGGGTGGCGGTCATCATCGCGACCATTCGGCGAGCGTCGTTGCGGGTGCCCGAAAACTCGAAGTGCATCGGGTCGGCGTAGGACCATCCGCCACCCCATTCCCAGCGGTAGGCGCGGAACAGGTCGATGAGCCATGCGGGCGGCACCTTGCGGCGCTGGCCCTGCGGGTAGTCCTGAGCGTCGATGTCGATGGCCAGGCCCCATGAGTGATTGCTCGGCACGCGGGTGCCTCGGATCGGCCGATTCGAGTAGCCCCAGTCGTCGGGGACATCGCGGGGCCCCTTGTGGAAACGGTAGCCGCGCTGCTCCGCCTCGTTGACGATCCGTTGCAGGATCGGCGCGACGTCGCGGTGCACGTCCCATCGTGCGCCGGACGGTGCGGTGACGCGTGCCATGTCGCGTGAACGGTTCGTTGGCCAACCGGGACCCCATCCTCGCGTGCTGGCTGATGAAGTCACTGGTTGTCCTCCCGCACTGAAGCGACGTTGTGGGCCGCTATGGGCGGTCTGACTGTACCACCGGGGCCCGTTCCGGGCAGGAGGGTCACGCTGCGACGAGTTCCCCGAAGCGGAACAGGTTGCGGCACAGGTTGTTGGCGTCCGCTTCTGTGGAGATCCCGCAGGCTTTCCATTCGGCGGCATCGACTGCCCCGCCGGACGATTCGAGGATCGGCGGCCCGGTGCCCGTTTCGGACAGGCGCATCCCGTGGGTTCGCATCCCGATCGCCGCCCACCGTTTCGACACGCGGAGCGTCGAGTTGAGCGGCACCAGCTCGGAGTCGAGCCATTCTTCGATCCGCTGGTCGGTGATCCGCACCTTGAGAGGCTGACCACAGCGCAGCATCCGCGGGTCGTCCCCCGAAGGCAACGCCACCGCGTACCCGGAAGGGAGGCCGGGTCGCGGGTGCTCGACCCGAGCCCCCGGTGCCGCTTTCGCTCCGGGGCCGTACGCGACGTTGAATCCGACCAGACGGACCGGGCCGGGCCACGGGCCTGTGAGCCAGGAGGGGCGCAGCAGTCCGTCGAGTTTCGGCCACGGCCCCTGCGACCCCTGGACCTTGTCGCCTGGGCGAAGGTGGGAGCATCCGTCGACGCGGTAAGCGCCCGACGGTTGAGGCCAGGAGGCCGGGGCCATGCCGAGGAGTTCCCACCACGACCCGTCGACGTCTGTGATGATGATCCCGTTGTCCGCTGCGGCTGGTTGGGTGCCACCGGGGCCTTTCCAGTCGGGGTTCCAGGGGATGCCAACCTGCTTGTTCGCTTCGGCGATCCCGGCGAAGTAGTCGATGAACCAGATGCCGGTCAGGTGTCGGGGCTGCCAGGTGCCGGTCCAGCGTGCGGGTTCGTCGAGGACGGCGGGGTTTCGGACGATCGCCCGGCGTGTGGTCGCTTGGCGGGCATCGAAGACGGGCCACGACCCGTGACCGAGCGTGAACCCGATCCCGTCGACGGTTGAACCGGGGGTGGTCCAGCATTTCGGTGCCCCGTGTTTGCGGAAGACTTCGCCAGCGTCCATGAACGTCTCCTGTCAGCAGTCGACCCATCGGCCGTCGGTCACGTACCCGTGGGCACCACATTCGCACAGGATCGACGGGGTGATCGTTACTGGGTCGGCGTTGACGACGGTGTGGCCGTCGCCGATCCGCAACGCTGCGGCGTTGATGATCCGATGCCGCTCAGGATCACCGGCCCGCCCGGCCAGGCAGCGGTGACGGAACAAGACCCGGCCGTCGTCCATGAATAGGACCGCCATGTCGCCGCCGAGGTCGACGCTACGCTCGATGCCTGCTGTCGGGGTCAGGTCTGCGAACGGTTTCAGGACGGGTCCTCTCAGGTCCAGCCGGTGAAAGCGCCGCCTGCCACTGCGGTGCTCCCGAACCTCAGAGAGCCGATGTGCCAACCGCCAGACGGGCCGAGCGAGAACTCTTGGACGCCGCCACCCGTCGGCATCGAAATCGGGAGGTGGTAGTCGCGGTCGGTGCGCGCCGAGAACTCTTGGACGCCGCCACCCGTCGGCATCGAAATCGGGTTCGGGCCGGGCATCAGACTTTCCCGTGTGCGTTGCCGCCATAGGAGAACATGCCTGCAATGGCCAGGTTCGACTTGCTCTCTACCCACCCGACGTTGGTTGTCGGGTT
>JAIBBP010000067.1 GCA_019694615.1 Microthrixaceae bacterium
ATCGGTTCAGGAATCGGCCCCTACGACGGGGGTATCTGGGGTACCCGCGTGTCGTTCTTTCGGACGAACCTCACGTTCCCCACCTACGCACCACCGACGGGATGGTCGATCAAGAAGATCGAGGCACGCGTCGCGTACAACTCGAAGAACCCATCGGACGCCGTGAACTGGGCGATCGGCAACCACTCGCGCCTCGAAACGCCGTCGGGTCACAAGATCGACGTGCCGTACACGAGCGCGACGATCGGCTGGGCCAACGCGCAGAAGCTGACGCTCTACGGTCCGGGCGCTGCCGTCGCGAACGCGATCACTCCCGCTCAGCTCGCGAGCGGAGCGACCTTGAAGTGGTGGGCCCGCGGCGTCTGCCCAGCCGGATTCTGCCCGTTCAGTGCCGACACCCTCGACGGCATCGAACTTCTTGTGACCCTCGAGCCGACGAACGATGCCGGTGGACCCCGCCTCACGCCTCAATCGGGGTGCATCGTTTCCTTTCCGAACTACGGCGATGGTGAGGGCCAGCCCGACTGTGCGATCATCAAAGCAGATCAGCGGCTCGCCGGCGACCTGGACCCGGGAAGCCCGACCTTAGGGTGGTTCTACAGCGGGGAAGGCGACTGGTACGGGCGTGTCAGCGTGAAGGGGACGGTGTACGCGCCGTCTTCGGCACTCGACATCGACGACACCGATGTTGCGTACGCGCTCGCGACCCGAGGGGCAGTGCTTCGGCACCTTCGACTCAAGGGTTTTGGCTATCGCGATCCATACAACAAGCCTGCGATTGGCACGTCGGCTGACAATGGGCCTACGCCGCGCGCGGCGGTGTTCACGGCGTGTACACAGAGCGCGGCCCGCCTTGCGAACTCCTCCGCGAAGTGCGACACCGCCCAGGGCGACCAGATCATTACCCGCGCTGGCGTCAGGTTTGCCGTTCGGGCGGACAAAACAGCCGCCGACGTACCGTTGATTCAGTGGTGGACGACCGGGGACGAGATGGACTCGCCCGGGTGACCCGTCATCGCATCGGATCAGTACTGTCGATCATCGTGGTGGTGGGACTGGCCGTACTCGGATGTACATCCAGCGACGAGGCGTTGCCCACGACCACTACTGAAAGTAGCCAAGCCCCGTCGACAACGGAGGCGTTTGCGGGCGACCCCTCGTCGAGGTTCTGCGATTTGGTACGCCAGATCTTTGAGGTTCGCGTCACCGGTGAACTGTCGGGAGCAGAGCTGCAACGGGAGTTCGACTTCGTCGCTGCATCGGAAGCCGAATTGCTGTCAGAGTCGCCCGTTGACCTTCGTGATGATGTCGCGGAGTTCGTTCGCGGAGTGGGCGAGTTGGGCGCGGCGCTAGCGAAGGTCGGCTATGACCGGTCACTGCTCGACTCCGACAGCTTTCAGGCAACGAGTGCCTACGCGGAGGCCAGCACCAGAGTCCACAGCTATCACAACCAGGTCTGCATCGACCCACAGGCAGCAACGAGCTCTCCGGACAGCTCGATCGGCTCTAGCGGATAAGGACTAGAGTGGCTGGGCCGTGACTTGGTCGAGCTGGAGTCGAATCGTGGTCGTAGCTGCCGCGGCTGTCGGCCTCATCCTCGGTGCGGCCTGCACGGATAAGGACGATCGACAACAACCGAGGTCGTCGACGACAACAACGACGTCCGCCCGCAGCGAGGCGGCCGGTGACGTAGTCGAAGTGCTCGGTCGCTGGCCGAGATCGGCTCCGCCAGCTGGCGCTCCGGCAGGTGAGCTCGGTCCTCTCGTAACCGTGACCGACGATCTGGACAGTGTGTGGTCGGCGTGGGGTCCCGATGGCGCGGACCGCCCCGCTCCGCCGGATACCGAGGGCTCCCGCGTGGCTGTTGTTTGGGATGGGGGTGGTGGGCTCACGGTCAGCGGCGTAGACGTGACCGACCGCGCGTTGGTCATCATAGGAGTTCGCGTGGTGCCTGGCGCAGGGTGTCCCGCTGTCGGTGGCGGAGCAGCGACGACCGTCGTGAGTCTCTCTGGGATTGCAGCAGACGTCGATATCGGTGTGGGGCTGCCGAGGATCGTCGAGACATCTGGACCGCCATGCTGAGGCGCAGTATTGCGGTTGTGGCGACATGCGCGTCGGTGTTCATAGCGGCGTGCAGCGACAGATCAGCGTCGACCGGACTGGACGTTTCGTCGAGCACCACGACAACGCTGAAACCCGCGGACCCGGTAACCGCGCAGCCATGCAACTCAGTAGAACCATCACAATGGGTTCGAAGCCCAGATGTCGAGGTCGCCTGGGCCTATCAGTGCTACTACAACGCCTACGCGTCGGTTTCCGCTACAGACCTCACGGGTGACGGTGTGCCCGATGTGGTCGTCGACACCGTCCGCGACGACCAGAAGCGGAACACAGTCGTTCTCAACGGAGCGAACGGCGCCCCCGTGTGGTCCGCCAGCGGGGAACTGCTCCCGACTGCCAACGTGGGGTTCTCCGATATGAACCGTGACGGCACGCCCGACATTCTCGTGACGAGCCGAGGTGAGCCGACCACGGCCGACCCTGTGATTGCGCTCGATGGCTTGAACGGATCGCGACTGTGGGTCGCCGAACAGCTCGATCCGCCGTGGCAGAACACCTATGCACCCCAGTCGGTCGCTGATCTTGATGGCGACGGAATCGACGACTGGCTCGTCTCCACCGGAGGCGACGACCTCAGGAGCCCGGACCAGAAGCCGACCGTGGCGGGTCGGCTGGTCGTTGTGAGCGGCGCTGACGGAGCGACGGTTGGCTCTGTCGAGGTTCCCGACGGCATGGAGATCTACAACTCTCCAGTCGTGGTTTCGGATGGGTCCACGTCGCTTGCGTTGATTGGATCAGGGGGTGAGGTGTTTCCGGGTTCGTTCTGGGGCATTCCGCTGGAAGCTGTCGCCGCAAGCCGGTCCCGAGAGTTCAATGAGCTGTTATCGGGCTACGATCGCACGTCGTTCATCGCTCCACCCTCGGCTGCGGACCTGGACGGTGACGGCCGCGAGGAGGTCGTCGTCTCGCGGCTAGACGGCTCGGTGCTGGTCGTCGACCCCTTCGCGGCTGACGGGGACGTCGTCGTCTGGGAGTCTCGAAGGCCCGCCCTGCCGGCTCCAGAAGGAGTGACCGGACCCACGACGAGCGCGAGCTTCACGGTTCCTGCAATCGGCCAACTCGATGGCGACCCGGCCCTCGAGATCGTCGTGTCGCACAAGGGACTGGCGAAAGACGCGCTACGTGCAGGATCCGTGACCAAAGGCCCGATGACCTATGTTGTTCACGACGGTGCGACCGGCTCGCCCCAGCAAACCAGGACGGTAGTCGGCGGGGAGTCGGTCGCGAGTCCGCTGATCCTCCGAAAGCTCGGAACGCCGGCGGTTCTTTGCGCGTGCGTCGGGCACGAGGAGGGCGCGTCACTGGCAATGTGGACTCCAGAGACCAACGTCGTGGAGGACCTCGGCGTTATCGGGCTCGACGGTTCGACTCCGCTCCTGACCCAGGGCATGGGGGGTACGACGACATCCTTGTTGGCCGTGGTGCGAGCCGAGAACTCCGACGATCACGTCGCTGTACGAATGGATCTTCCCAGCACGGAGGTTGTATGGGGCGGCTACCTCGGCGACGCCCACCGCGGCCATTTCGCCGCGTTGTCACCTCTGCACGTTGGTGATCAGTAAAGGTCACCCCTCCATCCTCACAATCTTGCGCGCGATGCGCGGAGATTGCTGGTCTTTTTGGCTCACACCCGTAGGATTGTCGGGGTCGGTGCTGGGTCCTTGGCTGTGCCCCTGTGCCGCGAAAGGTAGGGCCATGCGTTGGGAAGTGCCCCCCAAGCGGTCGCGCCACCGGCGAGACCCACGGAACCAGAGTGGTGCAGCGTTGCTGCTGGCGCTCGGAAGCCTGTTCATGGTGAGCATCGTCGCGGTCGCAGTCGCGAGCTTCACCCAGACCGTTGGCCGCGCAACTGTTGGCCCGATCCGTGCCCAAGC
>JAIBBP010000274.1 GCA_019694615.1 Microthrixaceae bacterium
GTCGACCAGCTGCTCGTCGGCGAGACACCGCACCGACAGGTTCACCGCAACGTGGAGGTTGAAGCCCTGGGTGCGCCAGTACCTGATGCGGTCGAGGCTCTGCTCGAGCATCAGGAAGGTCAGGTCACGGATCAACCCGCTCTGTTCCGCTATGGGGATGAACTGGTCGGGGAACACGTTGCCGTGCACCGGATGGGTCCAGCGCGCCAGCGCCTCGACGGAGATGACGTCGCCGGTCGCCAAGTCGATCTCGGGCTGGAAGTAGGCCTCGATCTCTCCTCGCTCGACGGCGTGGCGAAGGTCAGCCGCGAGCGAAAGGCGACGAGGACTGTACGGATCGTCGGAGCGGTCGTAGAAGACGATGCCAAGATGCTGACGCTTTGCGATGTACATCGCGACGTCCGCCTGCCGGAGCATCGTCGACCCGTCGATTACATCCGACGAGGCGTCCACCACGGAGGCGCCGACACTCGCCCGCACATCAAGGCTGACGCCGCCGATCTCAATCGGCTCCTCGATCGTGGTTTTCACGTCCTCAGCGATCGCGGCAACGTCGTCGATGCCGGCACAGCCGGTCATGAGCACAGCGAATTCGTCACCCCCGAGCCGCGACACGACGAGGCCCCGCTCGATCGAGAGTTGCTCCAGCCGCCGGGCCAGCCCGGCCAACAACTCGTCGCCATGATGGTGACCGAGCGTGTCGTTGACCTCCTTGAAGTGATCGATGTCGAGGAGCACCACCCCGACCATCTCACCCGCTCGCAGTGCTGAAAGGGCCCGCCGGGTCTGGAGGTCGAACATCACCCGATTCGGAAGAGCAGTCAACGAGTCGTGCAGTGCCTCGTGCTGCCGCTGCGTCACCTCGTCGCGGAGGCGATCGACCAGCTGCGAGTTGCGCAGCGCGACGCTCGCGTGGTTCACGAACATCTCGAACAGGCGCCGATCGCCCTCCGAGAAGCTCAATCCGCGATCGGTGGAGACACGGAGCACGGCGAGCGGCCCTGTCGAACCGTCGAGCTGGGCGATGAGTGTGCGCTCGTCGCCCACCAGCAACCCTGTTCCGGCGGTCAGGGTCCCGTTCCGCAGGTCGTCGATCGCTCCGGCAACGATCGTGCTGACGTCGGCCATCTCCGCTTCGGCGGCCGGCTCGTGTCGGAGAGCGACGTATCGGCGATCGTGGGTACCGTCACCGATCGCCACGAGCTCGGCCTCCTCCCCGCCGAGCAGCTCCAGCGCCTGATCCAGCATCGTGCGGATCGAGCCCTCCTGCGCCATCACCATCTCGATCGTGCGGGTCGACTCGTAGAGGCGGTTCATCCCATCGTGGTGGTTGAGCAGCGCAATGTGGTTTCGGTAGATGACCACCACGACGACGGCCATGCCACCGACCAGCCACGCGAGCCGCGGCTCCGCGAGCACCAGGCGGACCGCGAGGAACGCGAGGGTGGCATTGGTTACGGCCACGACACACGCGACCGCCGCGGACTTCTGCCACGCTCCCGTGACCGGTTGACGCCGAATGAGCGTCATGTGGTGAATGCGGAGGGCGCAGATGGTGGCACAGATCGACACGGCAAGCCCCGCAGCCGACCAACCGCCGAGCCCGACAGGACCCGTCCGATCGGTAACGGCGTGGTACACAACGATCGCGAGCGCCCCTTCGAGCGCGACTCCAGCAGCGTTGTGAAGGATCATCAACGGCCGGTAGCGCAGGGCGACCAGCGCGATCAACGCTCCAAGCACGTGAGCGACCAGCACTCCCGGTCCCGAGGTCATCAGCAGCCCGAGCACCAACGGGAACTCGACCACCGACAGGAACATGACGGTGTGACCGACTTTGAAACGAAGCTGGACCGAGTTGCACAACGCGAACGGCACCACCAGCGCCCACCACGCCACCTCGTTTGAGAGTGCCGCCGGGAGCTTCGCCACGAGCGGGTACAACAACGCAGCGCCCGCTGCCATCACCAAAGCGGCAGCGACCGTCAAGCGCTCGACGCGCGGAACCCGGAGCAGGGAACGGGTGCTCACCTCCAGAACATCGGCCGGTCGGAGGTCCCTCCTGAACGTTCTCAGGAACTTTCAGCGACCCTGGTGCTTTTGACCACGCGATATGGGCAAAAAGCCCCATGAACGCCTTGCGCGACTAGGTCGTTCGACCTAGTTTCCCGGCGCCACCAGTAACTCTTTGTGAAGGGAGAGGGCGATGGGTTTCTGCAAGTGATCCATGGACTGGGGGGCGGTCTTCGGACCGCCCCTCAGTCGCGTTCCAGACCTCTTCCAGTCAACCCGACGATATCGGCCCATCCGCGGTAGGTGAGGGATACCCCGGCGAGCGACTCGATGACATCGTCGTAGAACCTGACCTCGCCCGTCTCGTGCCCGTAGGAGAGGTCGTCCCACATCGTGACGGTCCGCCCCTCGGCTATGCGTCGCACGAGCGGCACCTTGGCGGCAGCGCTGGGCACCAGCACCAGACGGTCCGGCCGTACGACGAACCCGTGCGTCCGCAGCCACTGGTACGTCACCGGCCATTCCCAAAGGTTGCGATGCGACAGGTAGACGATGGTGGCACCGTCGCGTGCCGCGGGGTCGTGCACCGACTCCTTGATGTTGGGGAGGACCTCCAGGTTCGCCAGCCGCGCCCGATGGCTGTCGTACGGTCGGAGAAAGGACGGCCACGCATCGGCCAACGTGTTGTCGATGTCCAGGACGACCACTGCGTCGCCGCGCCGGGTGAACGACCGGATCAGAGTGATCTGAAAGACAGCCAGCGCGAGCGACAGCGCCTCGACCGCGCGCCGGACGAGCGACCTCACGGCGCGCTCACGTCGGCTTCGGACCCAGCACGTCGGTCAGTGCATCGATGATCTGCTGGTTCTCCCGCAGCCCTCGCGACGCGATGCGGAGGAACTCGCCGTCAAGGCCGATCTTGTCGCTGCACGTCCGGACATACACACCGTGGCGCACCAGGAGGTGCTGCATCACCTCGTCCGCAGTCACACCGTCGAGGATCTCGACGAGCGCGAAGTTCGCCATCGAGGGGTACACCGTCACACCATCGACTTTGGCGAGCTGCCGATAGAAGAGCTGAGTTTCGAGGATGTACTGCTTGCGAACGATGTCGTAGCGCTCCAGGAAGTCGGCGCGGCAGTACAGGCGGAAGAAGTACTCGGCCAGTCCGTTGGAGTTCCACAGGTAGCCACTCTTGAGCAGCGACTCGATGCGGTCCGGATGCATCACCGCGTAGCCGGCGCGAATACCGGCGATGCCGAAATCCTTCGACATCGACTTCACGACCACGAGATTCGGGAACTCCTCGCACTCGGCGATGACCGACCGGATGTCGAGGTTGAGATCCTCGAATGCGAAATGGATGAAACTCTCGTCGACGATCGCGGTTACGTCTGCCGGTAGCCCCCTCAGGATCGTGAGCAGATCCTCCGACGCAAAGTACGACCCGTCGGGGTTGTTCGGGTTGATCAGCGTGACGACGTCCGGCTCGGTCTCGGCAACCTTGGCGAGGTAGTCGTGCGGGTCGAGCTTGAACTCGTCGAGTTTGCTCAGCGTGTGGAACACGACATCGACACGACCCTCGGCGAACTCGTAGTACGACGAGAACGTCGGCAACGTGACCAGAACCCGTCGTTTGGCGAAATTGTGAATGACGGCTTGGATGATCTCGATAGCCCCGTTGCCGACGAAGACACGGTCCGACGAGATGCCCAGGTGGTCGGCGAGCAGGCCTCCGATCACCTGGTTCTGCGACGGATAGAACTCCAGCACGTCACGGATGGCTCCGGTGTCGAGCAGCTCGGTGGTGAAGTAGTCGAGGAAGAGCTGCGTGGCGTAGGGATTCGAGATGAAGCACGCGTCGACGGTGATCTCCAGCTCGGGCATCTGCTCGCGCAACGTCAGAAGGCTCGGAGAGTGACTCCCCGCCTCGTCCTTCAGTTCGGCCAACCGCTTCGCAACAACCGCTTCCT
>JAIBBP010000074.1 GCA_019694615.1 Microthrixaceae bacterium
CGAGTACATCGATCCCGACGGCGGTGGACGCCCACGCGCCCGAGAGCGAGCGCACTGCTGGCAGGAGTCGCCCGATCGACACCCGGCGTTCGATCAGGTACCACGAGGCCGCCGCCATCGACACGGACAGGATGACCTGGAGCACCGCGAGGGATGTGCCGCTGAACGGACCCAGCCGCGCCGGCATCAGCGCCACCAGAGGCCAGTGATAGAGGTAGATGCCGTAGGAGATCGTCCCGATCCAGGCGAGTGGTCGCCACGACGTGATGCGGGCGATGGGCGAGTGCCGGTCGAGCAGGCCGACGATCGCAATGGCCGTGAGGAACGCCGTGTACTGGGCGCCGCCGTGGGCGAATCCGATCGCTCCGTTCTCGAATCGCACAGCCATCAGCACGATCGCGATCAACGACGCTCCGCTGAGCGGCGCGATCACCCAGCGTCGAATTCGATGATCGGGTTCGACGAGCACGCTGACGCCGTTGGTCGTCGGCGACGGTCGGGAGATGGCGAGGGCAAGTACCACCCCGATGACCAACTCGAACATCCGGGTGTGGGTTCCGTAATAGAAGTCGTCACCGCTGGTGGCGAACGCCGCGGCGACCGAGCCGACGGCTGCGATGGCGACGGTGGCGACGATCGCCACGGATCGGCGTCTTCTCGGCACCGCCAGGATTCCTGCGACGACGAGCGGGAAGAGCACGTAGAACTGCTCCTCGATCGCCAGCGACCAGTAGTGGTTGAGCGGCGACGGGCCGGCGAAAAGGTCGGCGTAGGAGGTGCCCTTGGCGAGGAATCGCCAGTTGGCGACGTTGGCAACCGCGGCCAACGTGTCGCCACCGATCGCTGCGGCCTGCGTCCCCCCGACGATGATCGCACCGACAACGGCCCCGCCGAGGCACAGCATGGATGCCGGTACGAGGCGGCGCACTCGCCGGACCACGAACTCGCGGACGGAGAACCTCTCGGTGCTGGCCACCTCGATCAGGGTTCGGGAGGTGATCAGGAACCCGGACAGCGTGAAGAACACCGTGACGCCGACGAATCCACCCCTGAATGGGCCGAGCTGTACGTGGAAGAGCAGCACGAGGAGCACGGCGATGCCGCGCATGCCGTCGAGCGCGGCGACGCGTCCCGACCCCGATGTCGAGATACCCGAGCCAAGCTCTGCCATCGCGCTCCGCCCGAACACGGGCGGGATACTATCGACCGCCATCCTCGCTGCGAAGTGCCCGTTCTGTCCTGCGAGAGCACCGGACGGGTGGTGCTCTCGCAGGACAGAACGAGCCAGGGGGCCGCGGCCCTAAGCTGGCCGCCATGTCGAGTGAGTCCGAGACCCCTGCCACCAAGCCGCTGAAGGCGAAGATTCTCACCGTGTCCGACGGGGTGATCGCCGGTACCCGCGACGACAAGTCGGGTCGGGCGATCGCCGAGCACCTGGCGGCCGCCGGGTTTCGCATCGTCGAGCATCGAGTCTGCGCCGACGGCTCCGAGACGGTCGCCCACGCTCTCTCACACATGGCCTACAACTTTCTCGGGCTCATCGTGAGCACCGGCGGAACGGGGTTCAGTCCTCGGGACATGACGCCGGAGGGCACGGTCCGCATCCTGGACCGCCGGGCGTACGGTTTGTCCGAGGCGATGAGGGCGGTGAACCCGCTCGGGCGGCTCTCGCGCGGTGTCGCCGGCACGCGAGGGCGGGCGCTCATCCTCAACGTGCCGGGTTCGACCTCGGGCTCGATCGAGATGCTCGACGCCGTGTTGGACGTGATTCCCCACGCGATCCGCCTGATGGGCGGCGATCCCGACGAGCACCCGGTGGGCTGAAGCCACCCGGTGAGCTAGGCATCCACCATGATTGCCCGGTCGAATCCACTACGATCGCTGAGGATCCGACCGCCGTTCCCTGCTACGCTCGAAGAACCATGTCGGAGACTTTCAACGCCCTCGACCGGGAGTGCATGACCCGGGCGATCGCCGCTGCTGCACAGGTGCGCTGTGCCACGTCGCCGAACCCGTGGGTCGGAGCGGTAGTGCGGGCGGCCGATGGCACCATCGCCGAGGGTGCAACCCGAGAGGTCGGCCGTGACCATGCCGAGATCGTTGCCCTGAAGTCCGCCGGCGGCGCTGCCCGCGGCTCGACGGTGTACGTGACCCTCGAGCCGTGCAGCCACACCGGCCGTACCGGCCCGTGCGCCGACGCGCTGATCGAGGCCGGGGTCGCACGGGTCGTCGTTGCCATGGCAGACCCCGACGCCCGGGTCAACGGCCAAGGGGTCGAACGCCTACGGGCCGCTGGCATCACCGTCGACGTCGGCCTCTACGAGGACCGTGTACGCCAGCAACTCGCCCCCTACATCAAGCACCGCACGACTGGCCGCCCCTGGGTCGTGCTCAAGCTCGCTGCGTCGATGGACGGCTTCACCGCGGCTCCGGATGGGTCCAGTCAGTGGATCACCGGTCCTGCCGCCCGCGCTGACGGTCACCGCCTCCGCGCCGAGTCCGACGCGATCATCATCGGCGCTGGGACCGTCCGGCGCGACGACCCGTCACTCACCGTCCGCGACTACCACCCGCCGGTGCTTCCCGAGTCCGGCTCGGTCGATCCGATCCGGGTCGTGCTGGGTGCGGCGCCGGAGGCGGCCAGAGTGCAACCCTGTCGTGAGATGAAGGGCCCGCTCACCGACGTCCTCGACGAACTGGGTGCCGACGGCGTGTTGCAGGTGCTGGTCGAAGGCGGTGCTCAGGTCGCGGGGGACTTTCACCGGGCCGGGCTGGTCGATCGTTACGTGATCTACGTCGCACCGGCGCTGTTCGGTGGTGGGGATGCCCGCGGCCTGTTCACCGGTCTGGGCGCGTACTCCATCGACGACGTCTGGCGAGGCCGTTTCGAGTCGGTCGACCGCGTCGGCGGCGACCTGCGAATCGAGATGAGTTCCGGTTCGCCGGACGCCGGCGCAGGAGGTGTTGGCTGATGTTCACCGGAATCGTCGAAGAGCTCGGAACCGTGGTGTCCCGCGATGGTGCCAAGCTTCGGATCGAGGCGACGAGAGTGCTCGACGGCGTGCAACTCGGTGACTCGACGGCGGTTAACGGCTGTTGTCTCACTGTCGTCGCTTGGGAGGACCCGACCGAGTCGTCCCCGGGCTGGTGGGAGGCCGACGTCTCCGACGAGACCTACTCGCGAACGAGCCTCGGCCAACTGCAACCCGGCGACCCGGTGAATCTCGAACGACCCGTCCGCCTCATGGACCGTCTCGGCGGGCACCTCGTCCAGGGCCACGTCGACGCGGTGGGGATCGTCACTCGGGCGGTGCCCGACCTCGCCGTTCGGATGCCGTCGGAGTTGTCCAGGTACGTCGTCGAGAAGGGCTCGATCACCGTCGACGGCGTCAGTCTCACCGTGGTCGATGCGTTGGCCGACGGGTTCACCGTCGCCGTCATCCCCCACACCGCGGAGGTCACGACGCTCGGCGCCCGCAACGTCGGCGACCAGGTGAACCTCGAAGTCGACGTCACCGCCAAGTACATCGAGCGGCTCACCGCCGCCTACCTTCCCGCAGGCGAAGCAACGGAGAAGAACACACCATGAGCGAACACGACAGTGGAATCTTCGCCACCATCCCCGAGGCGGTCGCCGCCATCGGGCGAGGCGAGATCGTGGTGGTCGTCGACGACGAGGACCGCGAGAACGAGGGCGACCTCATCATGGCGGCCGAGCACGCCACCCCCGAGGCCATCACCTTTTTCGTCCGTCACACCTCGGGCGTGATCTGCGCGCCACTCACGAGCGACCGCCTCGAGGCGCTCGACATTCCGTTGATGGTCCACGACAACACCGAGGCGCAGCGCACGGCGTTCATGCACACCGTCGACTACCGCCACGGCACGTCCACCGGGATCTCCGCAGCGGATCGGTCGATCACGATCAAGGCGCTGTGTGATCCGGCGAC
>JAIBBP010000219.1 GCA_019694615.1 Microthrixaceae bacterium
GCCGGACTCCCGGCAGCCGCGACAACAAAGCCAAGTAGCTGACGAACAGCACGAGGCGGGCCACACCCTCGACGAACGCCGCGCCCCACGCAGAGCCCACGGCCGGTCGCAGCATCGCCGCCACGCCCAAGGGAACCAGCAGAAAGACAGCCAAGACCGTGGCCACCACCCCGAGCACCACGAGGCGTTCCCGAATCGACGGCACCTCGGGGCGGTCCGGTTCGCTCTCACCCCGAGACCAACGCATCGCCTGAAGGCCGATCCGCACCGAGTCCACCAACGCCCCAACCCCGCGGAGCACCGGCACCGAACGCGTCGGGCCGAATGCGGGCGTGGCGGACCGGATCGTGGTCACGATCGTGCCGTCGGGGCGTCGTGCAGCAGCCGACCAGCGTGATCCCTGACGGATCATCACCCCTTCGATCAGAGCCTGGCCGCCGACGAGTTCGTGTCCCACGTCTGCTGAGGGTACCGAGGACTGCTGCGAACTCCTCCGAACCGCCGGGACTCGAATGTTGGAAGTCCGGGGTTGAATCGGTCAGAATCCGGGATGTGAAGGTCGTCGTCATCTACGAGAGCCGCACCGGCAACACTGCCTACGCCGCCCAACTCATCGGAGCCAACCTCGAGGCCGCAGGCCACGAGGTTGGCGTCTACCCGACCGGGGAGGTCGATCTCCACGCCCTGTCGGAGGCCGATTTCGCCATCGTGGGCACCTGGACCGACGGAGCGATCCTGTTCGGCCACCGCCCCGGCGGCGCCGGCAACATCGCCAAGCACCTGCCCACCATGTGGGACAAGCCGACGTATGCGTTCGTGACCTACGCGGTCCGGCCCGGCAACGTGTTGCGCGGCTTCAATAAGCTCCTCGCGTCCAAAGGCGCTGATGTCCGCGGCGCGTTGGAACTGCACCGCCGCCACCTCGACACCGACGCCCCCGACTTCGTCGACGGCGTCCTCGCGGCATTCAAGCCGTCGGCCGGCGCCACGGTCTGATCGACGCCGGTTCCGTCACCGCTTCGCCGGTGTAGGCGTCGGCGACCGGGATTCCCGCCACGACAGCGAGGGGCAGCACGCCAGCCCACACCTCGGACTCACCGACTGCGCCGACATCGGCGGGGTCGTCGATCGGGCCCCCGCCGCGGATCTTCGCCGACGCCTCCTCGATGTCGACGGCAAGCACCATCGTCTGGCGATACTCGACGTCGTTGGTGGCCCGGGTCTCCGCCGCCCTCCCCGGCACAGCGTGTTCGACGATCACCTCGAACGCCCGGCGAGCGTTCTCATCCCGGAGCCGAGTGGCCGTGCCGAGCACCACCACCGACCGGTAGTTGACCGAATGGTGGAAGTGCGATCGGGCCAACACCAGCCCATCCACGTGGGTGACCGTGACGCACACCGGCACACCGCTATCGAGCGCCCGCATGATCCGCGCCGCAACCGACCCGTGCAGGAGCAACCGGTCGCCGTCACGGCCGTACACCATCGGGATCACGAACGGCTGGTCGTCGACAACGAATCCCACGTGCGCGACGAACGCGTCGTCGAGGATGCGGTGCACCACCTCGCGGTCGTAGTTCGCCCGCTTCTTCACACGCACCCGGGTGGAGGGGGTCGGCGTGAACGTGGTCGGACTGGACTGCAACGGGTCGGCCATGCCGCCATGATGGCCGCCTTTACGCCACCACCGCGGATGAGTTTTCCCCGGTCGCAGTCGACCGGATCGCGGACTGTACGCCGGCGGCGGTCCTCCGTACCCTGCGAGGATGCAACCCCGCCGACCGCCTCGCTCCACTCGTCGCTCATGCGCACTGGTCATCGCCCTCGTGACGCTCTCGACGGTACTGGTCGCGTGCCAACCGGCCCGCACCGGCGGTCGGTGCCGCGGCACCGGCGTGGCACACGACTCGACACACGTCCTTCAGTGCCGGCGCGGCCGTTGGGTTCGGGTCATGTCCAAGGCCGACGGGCTCCGCCTCCTCGCAGCGGAAAAGGCCCGCCAGGCAGTGGCCTCGAACCAGATCTCCCCGATGGTGCCGGCGGCTCCGTCTCCGCCGCCGACGGCTCCGGTCCTGACGTGGCCGGCCAACCAGTCGATGCCCGATGACGCTGACCACTCATTCGCCGACGGCGCCGCGCACCTGTCACACCACTGGGACCTCGACGGGATGTACGCCGCGCGGTCATCCGGTGTGGCCGTGGTGTTCGTCAACCGTTCCGGTACGGGGGTTGCTGTCGCACAGATGACAGCGTCGGGGGCGCTCGATCCCTCGTTCGGTGTCGGCGGGTGGGTCACCGACCCCACCGCAACGGCGGCCACAGTCGACTCCGCCGGCCGCGTCCTACTGCACCAATGGCTCCAGCGCTGGGAATACGTGCAGCGGCCAGCGCCCTACTACTACCCCGAGATGATCGTGGAGTCGACCGTGCGTCGACTGAACGGGGATGGCAATCCCGACACGTCGTTCGCAGGGACCGGGTCGGTCCTGTACACCAAGCAGACCAGCGAAGACTTCGATACGGCCGTCGCTACGTGCCGGGCAACGATGCTTCCCCGAGGAGAGTCCGTCGTCATCGCCTACACCGAGGACACGCGTCGACGGTGCAGCCGCAACGGGCTCGTCCACATCAGCGGAGACGGTACCGTCGACGACCAATGGGGTGCCGCCGCACTCAACGATCCGACCCCCGCCGCCGTAACGGCACTCGGTGCCGGCCCCAACGGCAGCACGATCGTCGCAGCTCGACGCACCTACCGAATCACCTCAGCTGGTGCCATCGACCCCACGTTCCACCCTCCCCACGACGACTGGCTGGGGATCAGGATGGTCCTTCTCGCCCGGCCGTACGACGTCGCGTCGACCTCGGACGGCGGGCTCTTCGCGCTCCGTCGCACCTCGCTGACCGGGGGAAACATGTCGATCGTTTCGCCGAACGGCACGATGCTCACCACGATCGAGAACGCTGGGCAATGGACAGTCTTCGGGCCGGCGGTGTTGATCGCCGATGGACCGCGCGCCGTCACCGTCGACATCCACGGACCCCCGGGCCAGGTTCGGATCGCCGCCCGACGCTCCGACGGAACCGCCGACCTGACCTACAACGGACGCGGCCAGGCGAGCTGGACCCCTCCCTTCGGGTCGCAGCGCTTCGCCGTCACACGGTCGGGCAACCGGTACCTGGCAGCTGGCCAGGCCGCCGACGGTCGGGTCTGGGTCTCCCGCGCCGCTCCGCCGGCCTGAGGACCCGATTCGCCGCGCGTCGTACCGGTTGTGGCGTAGGTTCCATACCTCGCCGGCAGGGGGTCGGCGTTCGAACCGACCGACGACCCGGAGGTTGTTGCCATGCGCGGCACGATGATGGAGTTCCCGCTCACCCTGACCCATCTGTTCGACCGGGCGGAGCGGCTCTTCCCACGCAAGGAGATCATCACCAACACGCCGACGGGCAAGCAGCGCACCACCTACGGCGAGTGGGCCGACCGCACCCGCCGCATCGCCACGGCCCTCGACGTACTGGGGATCTCCGAGGACGGTCGCGTCGCAACGTTCGCGTGGAACTCGGCACGACACCTCGAGCTCTACTTCGCGGCACCGTGCAGCGGTCGTGTGTGCCACACGCTCAACCTGCGCCTTTTCCCAGAACAGCTCGTCTACATCGTGAACCACGCTGAGGACGAGGTGATCTTCGTCGACAACTCGCTCGCGAAGCTGATGTGGCCCGCGCTCGAGACGTTCTCGACAGTCCGCCACGTGGTGGTGATGAACGACACCGGCGGCGACATCCCCACCGAGGCACCCAACGGCATCCAGGTACACGATTACGAGGAGCTGATCGCCAAGTCGGATCCGCGGGAGTTCCTCATCGACGACGAGAACCGCGCCGCGGCGATGATGTACACGTCGGGGACCACTGGCAACCCCAAGGGAGTCGTGTACACCCACCGC
>JAIBBP010000023.1 GCA_019694615.1 Microthrixaceae bacterium
GGGTGATCTTGAGCCAACGGTTCTCGCCGCTCCCCAGAAGCGCCAGCGCCGACATTGGTTCACCCTGCGACCCGGTGGACACCACACAGATCTTGCCGGGGTCGTAGTCGTTGATGTCCTCGATGTCGGCGAGCGCCGAGTCGGGAATGTCGAGAATGCCCATCTGGCGGGCCATCGAGATGTTCTTCCGCATCGAACGGCCGAGGGGGATGATCACCCGCCCGAACGCCTGGGCGGCGTCGGCGAGTTGCTGCACCCGGTGGATGTGGCTCGCGAAGCAGGCGGTGATGATGCGGCGACCGATGTGATCGTGCATCAGGTCGTACAGGACGTTGCCGACGGCCTTCTCCGACCGCGAGTGCCCGTGCTCCTCGGCGTTGGTGGAGTCCGACAGCAGTAGCCGCACGCCCCCTGTCGAGCTGATGCCACCGATGCGGCTGAGATCGGACAGGCGTCCGTCGACAGGCGTCAGGTCGATCTTGAAGTCGCCGGAATGCAGGATCGTGCCCTGTGGCGTATGGAACGCGGTGGCGAACCCGTGGGGCACCGAGTGGGTGATCGGCAGGAACTCCAGATCGAAGGGCCCGAACTGGCGACGCTCGTTGTCGCCGACAGCGATCAGCTCGGTGTTCTTGAGGACCCCGTTCTCCTCGATGCGGCCCCTCGCGAGCCCGAGCGTGAACGCCGAGCCGATGATCGGGAACGAGAACTCGCTGAGCGCGTAGGACAACGCTCCGACGTGATCCTCGTGGCCGTGAGTCAGGACGCAGCCCTCGATATCGTCGGCGCGCTCGCGGAGCCAGGTGAAGTCGGGCAGGACCACGTCGATGCCCAACATGTCGGTGTCGGGGAACATCAGACCACAGTCGAGGAGCATGATGCGCCCCTCGATCTCGATGGCGGCGCAGTTGCGCCCGATCTCGCCGAGACCCCCGAGGAACGTGATGCGGACCGGGGCAGCTGTCATGAAGTTGTGGGGTGCTTTCTGCGAATGGGAGCGCCGTCTGGAGGACGACGCCAGGGACGAGCGAACGTGTCGGACAAGCGAACGTCAGGACAGGCCGGCGAGAACCTCGCGGGCCCGCGGCTCCAGCCACTCTGGAGCGGGGCCGAGCGGCGGGCGGCACTGACCGACCTTGAGGCCGAGGACCCGCAGTATCGCCTTTGACGGCAGTGGGTTGGGCGCTTCGTCGCCGCTCTCGAACTCGTAGCTCTCGATGAGGCCTTGGTTGAGACGTGCTGCCTCGGCGATGTCACCCTTGGCGAACGTGGCGATCATGTCGCCGATCTGGCGTCCAGCCCAGTGGCTCGCGACGCTGATGACGCCGACGGCGCCAACCGACAGCAGCGGCAACGTGAGCGCGTCGTCGCCCGAGTAGACCTCGAAGTCGTCGGGGGCGTCACGCAGGAACCTCGCGGTCTCCGCAGGGTTTCCCGCTGCGTCCTTGAGGGCAACGATGTTCGGCACCTCGTGAGCAAGGCGGAGCATGGTCGCCGTGTTGACCTTGCGACCGGTTCGTGCGGGGATGTCGTAGACGACCACCGGCAACGGCGTCGCAGCGGCGACCGACCGGTAGTAGTGGTCGAGCCCGGACTGCGGCGGGCGGTTGTAGTACGGGCTGACGACGAGCACGCCCTCGACGCCGAGGCCCTCGGCGCGACGGGTGGCTTCGACGGCGTACGCCGTATCGTTGGAACCAGTGCCCAACAGGAGCGGCACCTTGACCGCGGCACGGACTGCCTTGGTGAGCGCCACCTCCTCGGAGTCGCTCAGCACCGGGGACTCCCCGGTGGTGCCGGCGAGCACGAGTCCGTCGCTGCCGTTCTCCACGAGCCAAGCCGCAAGGTTGGCCGCCGCGTCGAGGTCCAGCGCGCCGCTTTCGTCGAAGGGCGTGATCATGGCGGTGAGCACGCGGCCGAATCGAGGAGCGTCGATGGTCATGCCCGCGACGCTACAGCGAGGAGCGGAGCCGAATGTAGCCCTTTGGTTCCGGCGAGCCTGAGGCGGAGCTGCCGAGCGAATCAGGACCGCTCTGAGGACCGCTCCAATCCCAGGGTTGCGAGCAGGTCCTCGTGAAGCTCGAACCACACCGTGTGGTACGAGTCGACGACGGGACGGGTGAACCAGTCGAGGTCGCCGGTTTGCACGAGTTCGAGCGCCCGCGCGAGGCGGGGCCGGTAGTGGGCGAAGCGGTCGAGGGCGGTAGCCAGCCGGTCGAGGATCGGCACGACGTTGCCGTGAGTCTCGCCGAGCCTAATGATGACCGCCGCGTCGTACTCGGGATCGTCGTGGTGGTTGGGCACGAACCGACCGACGCCGGTCGTCTTCACCTGCCACGAGGTGCACAATCCGAGGAACGCACCGTTCAACTCGAGGAAGTCCTCGTAGGAGGCTCGGATCGCTTCGCCGGCCCCTGCCGACACCACCTCCTCGGCCAACAACTTCTCGCCGCGGGCTCGACCCTCAGCAGTGAGCGACCATCCCGAGATCCGACCGCTTCGGAACGCTACGAGCGCTTCGCGCTCTCCCCAGTTGAGCAACTCGCCGACGGCGTCGGCACCGAGGCCGACACGCCGCGCGACTTCCTCGATGGGTCCGAATCCCACGAGGCGAACCCCGAGCAGCACCTGGCGCAGGTGTGCCTCGGGCGGCCCCGGCAGGGCATCAGTCGGATCTGTCGGCGGGCCGGCAGCGCTCGGGTCGGACACGCGCTCAACCTAGCTGCACACCCCCAGCGGAGCGGTCGGCATCCAGGTCGGAAAGAGCATCGACGTGTCGGTGGCTCCCCCACGGGTGGTGAGCACCTCCGCCATCACGGTGCGATAGTCGGTGAGCACCGTGAGGTCGTCCTCGGGCCCGTTGGTGATTGACGGCACGAACGGGCCGTGTACCCCGCCCTTGATTCCGCCACCCATCAACAGCATGGTGGACCCCCGCCCATGGTCGGTGCCGCCGGTGCCATTCTCGTCGATGGTTCGTCCGAACTCCGAGATCGTCGCGACCGTCACCTCGTTCATCTGCGAGCCGAGGTCCCGGTAGAACGCGGCCAGCCCTTCGGACAGCTCGACGCACCGGCTACGGAAGTAGCCGTTCGGGTTCTCCGGCGCGCCCATGTCGCTGTGGGTGTCCCATCCGCCAAGGTCGACGCACACGGCCCGAAGCCCGATGTTCGCCCGGATGAGCTGCGCCACCTCTCGCAGTTGCCAGCCGAAGTCGGTGTTCGGGTACGTCGCGCCGTTCTGGACGGCAAACCGGGGGTCGGCCCAGTTCACAGAGCGCACGGTGCCGACGGCGGTCATGGTGTCGGCGCCGAGTTGCATGACGGCGTTACCGGTGCCGGAGTCGTACCACCGGGTGATCGCGTCCGCCGCCTTGGTGTTGTTGGAGAACCCCGTGAGCCCGAAGCCCGAGATGCTGCCCATCGAGTAGGCAGGGACCGGCCCCGCCAGGCTCCGGGTAAGCGCTGACCCTCGGGCGATGCCGGCGATCCGGTTGGCGTCGACGTCGAGGAGGAACCGGTTGAGGAATCCCGTCGTCTGATTGCCGGCGGCCGAGCCGACCTCCCAGTTACGCATCGAATCGAAGTGACTTCTGGTCGCGCTTTCGGTCGCTGGCATACCGACGCAGTGGACGACGGCGAGGTTGCCGTCGGCCCACGCCGTCGAATGAAGCGCGGCCATGCCGGGGTTGAAGCCGAACGTCCCGGACAGCGCGAACGGGTCCACCGATCCCCCGGCATCGAGCGGAAGGCCTGCGTTCGCCGGGTTGGCGACCTCGGTCGGCTCCTTGACGCGGATCGTGGGTCGAATCGTCCGGTAGGTCGGCATGCGATATGGAGCGACCATGCTCAGGCCGTCCATTCCGCCGCGTAGGAACACGAGCACAATGACGTCACCGTCGGTCGGGGTCTCGGGCGAGGCGAACGCCAGCTTTGTGCCGAGTGTGCTCGCGGCCACCACGGCGCCGGACCCGGCGAGAAAGCCCCGACGGGACACCTGGGTCGCGGTCAGCCGCGGGCGGATGGGATGTGAGGTCTGCATCGTGGCGCTCATCGCTGTTGGAAGGACGGGTGGGACAGGACCAGGCCGACGGCAAGCGCCAGCTTGTTGGCGTCTCCGCTGACGGTGGTGCCGGCTGCGGTGGCGGTGAACGCGCATGCCGAGCAGAGGTCGGCAACGTCGGCGTCGCTCATCGTGTAGTTGCCCAGGTTCTCGGCAAGCCAGCGGATCAGCGCGGCTACCGTCGGCGGCTGGGGACTGGGCAGCAGCGAGGGCAGGTTCACGACGATCGGATTCGGTTGTGTCGGGTCGGTGAGCTTGTTCCGGGCGAGGCGGCCGAGCATTGCCCACCGCTGCAGGAAGCCCTCCGAGGAGAGCCAGAACGCGTTCACATCGGGATAGCCGTCGGGGCTGTGGCGCTCGTAGAGGGGCTGACCCAGGTTGTCGAGCATGTCTCGCACCTTGTCGGTGGTCTGGGTGTTCCACCCCAGCGGGATCGCCGCACCGGTCGCCCGCAAGGCTCCGACGAGCACTTCGAACGGGCGGCGCACCTTCCGCTTGTGCCCGGCGGCGAACTCAGGACTCGAGAAGATGTGCCGCAGGGTCGGGGCGATTGCCGTGTCGTTGGCGGTGAACACTGCAGCGGTGGACGCGATCAGCGCTTCGCTCGGCGTATCGCTGACGAACCGCTTGCAGAGCTTCCACGCAATGTGTCGGGCGGTCGCGGGGTGGTGTGCGAGCACGTCGATGAGACGGACGCCGTCGTCGTAGCCCTGGCCGTAGGTGCGGGCGGGCCGGCTGAACGCCCCGCCCAGCACCGTGACGGCGTCGAGGCTGTGCTGCCACGGAAGGAACCGGAAGTCGTAACGCGTCGCGTTGTCGTCCCAGTTGATCGACCAGCCGCTGATGACCTTGGCGACACCACGGACATCGGCTTCGGTGTGGGTCTGCACGCCGTTGACGATGCCCAGCGAGTGCAACTCCATGAGCTCCCGGGCATAGTTCTCGTTGACCCCGCCAGGCGACGAGGCATCGCTCGGGAGGTTGTCGAGATAGTCCAGCATCGCCGAGTCCCGGGCGCTCGCGAGCAGCATCGTCGAGAACTTCCCGAGAGCGTTGGCGCGGATCACCGTCTCGTTCGAACGGTTCTTGAGGAACAGCATCCACGTCTTCTGTCGCCACGTGTTGAAGTGGTTCGACCAGAAGTCGCACATCAGCTCGTAGAGCTGGCGATGGGAGTAGACCGCCCGCTGCACTGTCGCGTGGTCCAGCTCCTCGATGAGCCGGTACCACCCGTCATCGGAGTCCTGCACGTCGAAGTTCTGCCGGTGGGTGTTCGTCAGCGTCGCGTACCCGGCGAGCCGCCACTCGGCGTCGGGGACGTTGCGGGCCACCGGGTTGAGTTGGTCGTCGATCCAGCTCCACACACCGCGCGCCTCGATCGCTGCGGCAAGGCCCGGGGCCGGGCCGAACGTCAGCTTGTCGATAGCGATGCGGGTCGTCACGCCCTCTCCACCGGGAGGCGTCGGGGTCACCGGCCCGGCGGGAATCGTGGTGGTCGGCGCGGCCGTCGTCGGGGGCACGGTCGGTGGCGTCGTCGGAGCCGGCGGAGCCGTGGTGGACGGCACCGGCTTCCCTCCGCCCGCCGGAGCGCACGCTGCGGTCGCCAACGCTGCCGTAGTGGTGGCGAGCATCGCTCGGCGCGAGAGCGGGCTGGCGCTGCGGGCATCGCGTTCGGGATCGGCTACGTCCTGAGTGTCGGGAGGTGCGAGGGTTGCGTTGATCACGCACCGCTCTTCGGCACAAACGCGTCCACGACTTGAGCCGAACGGCCTACGCCCGTTCTGTCCCGCGAACCTTCAGGATTTTCTAGACGGACGCGGGACAGAACCGGGTTGGGAAGGGGGCTGCTACAGCGCTGCGGAGCTGGACGCGAGCTCGTCCTTCGAGAGCGCGAATGACTCCATCTCGTCGGCCGTGTCGGTGAGATCCTCGAACTGGATGACGTTGAGCTCCTCGAAGCGGCGACGGAGCCACTGGTCGTTGCGGTCGAGGAGGCCCAGCTTCTTGCAGTTGGGAACGATCTTGCTGAATAGCATCATCTGGAACAGCTGCCGGGTCGGCGTGTGCATGACCGCCTGGATCGCATCCTTGACGGGGATACCCATCCGGTCGAACACCTCCTGCTGGAGGAACCGGTCGCGCATCCGCACTGCCGCCTCGAACGCGAACTGCTGGCGCTCGAACATCTCCGCATCGGACAGGTTCTCGTAGTACTCCTTCAGCGACAGGACGCCGAACGCCACGTGCCGCGCCTCATCGCTCATCACGTAGCGCAGGAGCTGCTTGAGGAGCGGCTCGGTCGTCATGGCGTGCATGAACCCGAACGCCGCCAGTGCCAAGCCCTCCACCATGATCTGCATGCCGAGGTAGGTCATGTCCCACCGGCTGTCGTTGACGATGTCTTCGAGGAGGAGGCCGAGATGGGTATTGAGCGGGTAGTAGCCGCCCATCTTGGTGTCGAGGTACTTGGCGAACACCTCGACGTGGCGAGCTTCGTCCATCACCTGGGTGGCTGCGTAGTACTTGGCGTCGATCCACGGCACCGTCTCGACGATCTTCGCCGTGCAGATGAGCGCGCCCTGCTCACCGTGCATGAACTGGCTGAGCGTCCACTGGTTGGACTCGAGGCCGAACTCCATCCACTGCTTGTCGTCCCACTTCTCGAACGGTGTGCCGGTCACGTCGAAGTCGGCGAAGCTCTGCCCATCCGCGCTGTTCTGTGCGAAGTCGCTGATCAGCACCTTCTCCATGTCGACCTCGGTGTCCCACGGAAGGTCGGTTTCACCGTTCCACATCGAAACCTTGGCCTTCTCGTACAGCTTCTCCAGCGGAGGCCGTGCACCCTTGTGGTAGTCCCAGGTGAAGATGGCGTCGGAGTGGTCCTCGACGACGCGAATGACCTCGTCCCGATCGGTGTTGGCCACCGACAGGATCGCTTCGAGGTCATTGATGTCCTCACGGCCGAGGATGGTCTCGTAGGTGGTCATCGGGAATCCTTATCTGTGTGTGGCGGGTTGGGTGCGGGGGTCGGTATCGGGTCCGGGTACATCTCGTCGACAATCCCGGGAAGGAGCAGCGCCTCGACCATGTTCTCGACTGTCTCTCGGCGAAGCGCGTCGATGCGGCCGGGCATGAACGCCAGCGAGAGCACCATGCGCGTCGCCCACTCGACGAGCTCCTCCGCCGTCGACAGTGGGACGAAACGGGCGACCGTGGTGGAGCAGCCGTTGCGGGCCATATCCAAGGCTGGGCCGAGACGATCGAACGCCAGGAACGGCAGCACGGCTTCAGGCTCGTGCTCGAGCAGGTAGGTGAGGGCACTGTGGGTGCGCATCTCCTCGCAACCGACGACGATCCCTTCGGTCAGAACACCGACGAGTGAATCCTGCGCTGATGCCGCGGCCACGACCGCCGACATCAGCCGACCGATCTCACGGGAGCCAGCGGCATCAAGGATCGCCCCTTTACCCCCTGGAAACGACCGGTAGACCGAGGCGCGCGACACTCCGGCTTCCCGGGCGATGTCCTCGGCCGTGGTCTTGGCAATACCCCATCGGGAAAAGCACGCGAGTGCAGCGTCGATCACCCGCTGATCCAGCGGTTCGGGCGCCCCGCCCGAAAGCTCCCCCGAGACGTGCTCGCCGACAGTCGTCAACGTCATCGATGAGACAATACAACCCAAACCGTCTCTTCGTGTCGTATGTGTCATATGTCACTCTGATGGCCTCGGCCACCTTCGCTCAGGTTCGCTCGCTCCGCTCGCTTCTTACGCTGCGGTACCTCGGCGGTCGATGGCCTCGGCCACCTTCGCTCACCTGATGGCGCCGGCTGCGGTACCTCGGCGTTTGGTGACGCTCAGCGGGCGATGATGCCGGCGAGGAACTGCGTGCGCACGAGCCGCTCGACCTGATCGCGATCCGCGAGATCCCAGCGGCCCGCGGTGCCGATGTGGCTCAGGAGCATCCGGGTGAGGTACTCAGCGGCGAGGTCGAGATCGACGCCGTCGACGAGCCGTTCCCGGGCGACGAGATCCTTGATGTAGCCGACGATCGCGACGCGCACGAGTTCGTCAGAGGAGCTGAGGGCCGGCAGGAAGTCGTCGGGTTCCGACGCGAGCAGCCGTTGCAGGAGGTCGTTCTCGTTGATCCGACGCCGCGCCTCCATCAGTCCGACGACCAACCGGTCCTCGATAGCCTCGAGCGAACGAACCGAGTCCGCCAGCTCGCCCCAGAATCGCGCCACCTCGCGGGTCACGGTGTCGTTGATCAGCTGCGTCCGGCCGCCGGGGAAGTGCCGGTAGATGGTCGCCCTCGACAGGTCTGCCTCGCCGGCGACGTCCTCGAGCGCGAACGAATGCAGCCCATTGCGATCGACGCACGCCATGACCGCATCCATGATTCGTTCACGCGGCGTACGAGACGCCAGATCGTCAGGCACGAGAGGAAGGCACCGTCTTCGAATCGGGCTCGGTCGGCACGTCGTCGCCGCGCTTGGAGCCCTTGCGACCCCCGTGAGCAACGCGGCGCAGCACGAGTGGGTACCCGACGATCGCGATGAGCGTGAAGATGCCCCACTGCACGGCATAGGAGAAGTGCGACCCTTCGGACCGCTCGGGAAGCGGGAACGGCGACAGCAGGGCGCTCTCGGTGGGCGGTTCCTGTGCCGCCAGCTGGAGGTACACGGGAAGGAACAGCTCACCGCGTGCGGCACCGATCCGGTCCAGATCGAGGCGTGCGATGCGGTTGTTGCCCAAGTCGACCTTCTCGGCCTGCAGGCTGCCCGGCAACTCGGACTCTCGCAACCACCCCCGCACCTGCACCTCGCCTTCGGGAGGTTCGACCTCGTCGATCGGAGCGACGTCGTCGTCGATCGCCTGCGGCACGAACCCCCGCATGACCAGGATCGGAGCGTGCTCGGTGGACCACCGCAAGGGCGTGACCACGAACCGTCCCGGCGCGCCGTTGAGCGTGCGGTTGGGGATTGTGAACTCGTCGTCGGCGTCGAAGATCCCTGTCACGACCACGGAGCGGTACTCGACCCGGTCACCGTCGGCAACGACCTCGATCCGCTCGTCACCGAGCACGTCGGCGAGCTGTGCGGGTGCGACGTCGGCCCGTGCCGCAATGCGATCGTTGAGGTCGCGCCGTTCGTCGAGGCGCCGGAGCTGCCACATCATCAGCATGATCATCGACACGATCAGCCCGAGGATCACCACGTGCGACACGATCCATCTGGGCTTCCACAGGAAGCGGTACATCGGGGCCACGCTACCGGTCGTCTGTCCGGCTCCCCTAACCTGCCCACGTGACATCCGCCGAAGCGCCGATCGACATCGTCTCGCATCGGCGCCAACCACCGAAGTGGGTGTTGCCCACCGCACTGATCCCGATGCTCGCCGTGCTGGTGTGCGGCTGGGTTGCCGGAGCAGTGTGGCCCGAATGGCACCAGTCCCACCCGCTCGCGCTCATCGCACTGAGCCCCATCAACCGGTTCCTGTTACTGACGACCAACCACCTCGACCTGTGGAGTTACCTCACCGTCGGACTCGGTCGCCACCTCTTCCCCGACCCGTTCTTCTACCTCCTGGGGTTCTGGTACGGCGGCCGGGCACTCAAGTGGGCGTCGGAGGGAAACGCGTTCGCCACCAAGCTGGTCGGCCCCGACGGCCACGGCCTCGAGAACCCGGCGCACCGCAAGATCCTCTACCCGCTCGCGTTCCTGATGCCCAACAACTGGGTGTCGCTGTTCTGCGGTGCCGCGCGGATTCCGCTGCCGGCGTTCGCAGCGCTCAACGTCGGCGGCACGCTCAGCCGCCTGGTCCTCTGCCGCTGGGTCGGTCGCGCGTTCGACAGCGAGATCGCCGACATCTCGAAGTTCATCGGCGACTACCAGTGGCCGATCACGGCGATCAGCGTCGTGCTGGTTCTCATCGCCATGGCAGTCCAGCTTCGCCCCAACGGCCCCGTCGCCCGGCTGGCGAAGCTCGACGAGCAGCCCGACATCGACTGAACCGCACCCCTCCCCCTCCCGACGCCGCACCCCTCCCCCTCCCGAAATGTGCTGCGAGGTGTGCGGTTTGGCGATTGCCACGCAGCACATTTCGGGTCGTTACAGCGCGACGATCTCGCCGACGAGGTAGACGATCGAAACGGCGATCAACAACCCTCCGGCGATGAGCCGCATCCGCTGCTCCGACGTTCCCACCGTGAGGTGTGCTCCAATGCGGGCTCCGGGCACGATGCCGACGGCGAGGGGGATCGCGAAACGCCAGTCGACGTGCCCCAGCACGATGTGGGTGACAACAGCGGTCGTCGACATCATCGCGACGGCGGTCAGCGACGTCGCTATCGCCTGCTTCACCGGGAGGCGAAGACCGAGGGTGAGTCCGGGCGTCAGGATCAACCCGCCACCGATTCCGAGGAGTCCGGCGAGAAACCCGCCGCCGACGCCCAGCGCCACCATCGCTCCCACGCCACCGCGCGGGGCACGTTGCGCGACATCGACCGACGAAGCGCTGGCCGCCGCGGCGTTCATTCGCAGACCGTCGCGCAACAGCGACACGCCGCACCACATCACCAGCACGGCCGTGAGGATCATCAGCCATCGAGCGTCGACGACGTCTGCGACCCAACCGCCCAACACGGCGAAGCTCATGCCGCTGATGCCACATGTCAGTGCAACCGGCCACACGATGTAGCCCTCGCGGTGATACCGCAGCGTCCCCGACAAAGCGCCGGGAAGGATCGCCGGCACAGTCGAGCCGACCGCGGCTATCGGGGTCGCTCCCATCGCCCGGATCATCGGCGTGGTGATGACCGCCCCACCGACCCCCAGCACCGACGCGAGGACCCCCGATCCAAACCCGGCGGCGAGCACCGCCAGCGTGACCCACACGTGCGGCTACAGCCCCAGCATCGTGTCGAGGCCAATAGTCACACCGGGGTGTGCGGCGATGGCCTTCGCACCCATGAGCACGCCGGGCATGAACGAGGTGCGGTCGATCGAGTCGTGGCGGATGGTGAGGGTCTGACCGGTGGTGCCGAGGACGACCTCCTGATGTGCGACCATGCCCCGCATTCGCACGGAATGAACCGGGATTCCCTCGGGGCCCCGCCCGCCACGGGCGCCCTCGTAGACGAATGCGGTCGTCGGGTCCGGTGCCCACTCCCCCGATGCCTCCGCTATTCGCTGCGCCGTCATTACTGCGGTGCCCGACGGAGCGTCGACCTTGGCGTCGTGATGGAACTCGATGACCTCAGCCGTTTCGAAGTACGGCGCTGCGAGCGCTGCGAACTTCATCATCAGGAGCGCCCCGATCGCGAAGTTCGGAGCGATCAGGCAGTTCGACTTCCTGAAGGATCGACGGAACAGATCGACGTCGTCGTCGGTGAAGCCCGTGGTGCCGACCACCGCGTGGATACCGTGGTTGGCGAGGAAGATCAGGTTCTGGCGGCCGGCGTTGGCCTCGGTGAAGTCGACGGCGACCTCGACCCCGGCGTCGACGAAGACGTCGGGATCACCGGAGATCTGGACGTCGCAGCCGGGCACGCCGGCGACGCGGGACACTTCGAGGCCCGAATGATGCGGGTCGACTGCTGCCACCAACTCCAGATCGGGGTCGTCGTGCACAGCGCCGCACACCGTCGACCCCATGCGACCTCCCGCTCCGAACACGCCGACACGGATCTGACTCATCGGGGAAGTCTCCATCGGCGGAAGTGTAGGTGGGACCTACCCCTCGCCTAACCGGTTCTGTTGTACAAAGCGCGCGCTTGGGCGCGCGCTTTGTACAACAGAACCGGTTGCGGGTTTACTCGGTGACTGAGAGGCGGGCCAGCACGGTGACGGCGTCGTTCGAGAACAGTCGGATGCGGTAAGTCCCGCCCTCCTTGGCCGAGATCGTGGTGACGGCGTCGAGTCCGTACAGCCCTTCGTCGCTGTCGTCGACCAACTCGACACCCTCGGATCCCTCCAGGTCGACGTTCACGACCGGAGTCAACGCCACACCGGGGTCGAAGATCACCAGCGCGACGTCGGACTGCGGCGACTCCGCACGGATCTCCACCTCGTCGCCTGCTTCGAGCGTCAGCTCGTAGTCCGCCGCGTCCTCATAGGTCGGGATGACCCGCTCGATCACGTCCCCGATCTCGATCGTGCCCTCCGGTCGATCGCCGCTCAGATCGACCACTCCGAGGCTCGACGTGAACGACACCGTCAGCGGCTCGGTGAGGAGCGGTCCCTGCACGCCGATGTACACGTCCTCATCCGCCGGGATCTCCACGGAGAACACACCGGGCGACGTCTCGGGCTTCATCGCCTTCTCGTCGATACCCATGGCGTTGGGATCGGGAAGGTCGTCGGGCGTTCCGCCGCGCTCTGCTGCGACCAGCTTCTGCAACTCAGCCGCGATCAATGGGGTCGAACGACTCATCGCCAGCGGAGAATCCGAAACGTTGGTCGTCATGTCCACCGCGACGACGTCAGCGTGGTCGACGGTGAACTCGAGCGTGCGCTGCTTCTTCGATGCCGGAATGAACAGCTGGCGATACGTCGACGCATCGGCCAGGACGAAGGTACCGTCCTTGGCGAGTTCGTTGTCCTCGTCGGTCCGCGGAACAGCCAGATAGTCGTCGCCGTTACCGTCGAGGATCTTCGAAACAGCGTCGTCGACGTCCTCGCCCGAGAGCGCGAGGGCGAACTCGTTCTCCGCGAACGACAGGCCGGAGATGCCGATCAGGTGGCCGCGCTCGTCGAAGAGCGGTCCGCCGGACTGTCCACCGGCGATCGAGGCATCGGTCTGGAAGTAGCGCTGCTCGAAGGCCTTGACCTCGCGGGTGCGGCTGATGATGCCGCGTGCGATCGTCACCTCGAGATCCTCGGGATCGTCGTTGCTGACCTCACCCGGGAACCCGACGAGGTAGACGTCGTCGCCGCGCTCCACAGCGGCGTCCCGATCGATGGGGAGCGCCGACGGCAGGTCGTCTCCTTCGAGCGGACCGACGACGGCGATGTCGGCACCAGCGTCGATTCCGATCACGGGAACGGCATCGAAGCGCTCACCGCCGACGCTGATATCGGCGCTGTCGAAGGGGTCGACGACGTGGGAGTTGGTCAGCACGTACCGGTTGCCATCACGATCGATGACCACGCCAGTTCCGGTGGCGTCCTGATTCTCGACGAACGCGATCGAACTCTCCGAGCAACGGAGCAGCGCCTTGGCAGCCTTCTCGCCCGATTTCGGGGCGCACTCCGAACGGGGTGCGGTGGTGGTGGGCGCTGAGGCTGCCTCCTGCGATGACGAGCATGCCGAGGCCACAAGTGCTGTCAGCAGCAGAGGCGCGGCGAATCCGGCGAGAGTGCGGCGGGGAAGCATGCCGAGCACGGTACCGGACCCAGGTTCACTTCCGACTCGACCCGCCACATCTCACACATCGCCGGTCAGTCGGGTCTGGTCGGTCGGGTTTGGTCAGTCGGGCCCGACGGTCGAGACGACAGGCTCGCCGTCGAACACCGCTCGTGCGACGGCGCGGACGTCGTCGTGGGTCACTGCGTCGACGGCGTCGAGCGACTCGCGAATGGTCATCGCCCGCCCATGCGTAAGCACCGCCGACCCAAGTCGACTCATCCTGGAGGACGAGTCCTCCAACGCCATCAACATGGATCCCGAAAGGTACCCCTTGGCAACCGTCAGCTCGTCATCGTCTACGCCGTCGGCGATGATCGAAGCGATCGTGGAGTCGATGACCGAACGCACCTCCGCCACGTGCTCGGGGGCCGTCGCGCAGTAGACGGTCTGCGCTCCGACATCGAGGTTCGATGCAGCCATCGACGACACCGTGTAGGCGAGGCCCCGGCGCTCGCGAATCTCCTCGTGGAGACGGCTCGACGGGCCGTCACCCAGTGCGTGGTTGAGCACCGCCAACGGTACCCGGTCTGGGTCCGTCGCGGCGACGCCTCGCCATCCGAGCGCGAGGTGTACTTGTTCGATGGGACGGACGTCGGCGACCACCGGCTCGATGTCAGCACCGGGAGTCACGCGGTCGGGTCGCGATCCCGCAGCAACGTCATCGAAATGGCGGCCGATGATCT
>JAIBBP010000112.1 GCA_019694615.1 Microthrixaceae bacterium
GTTCTCCGCCGAGCAGGATTGGCCGCTCCGCATCGGGGTTTCGTGCGGACTAGGCACCGTGCAACCCTGGAAGTACGAAGCTGACGCCTGGTATGTGCAGGTCTCGTACTCGGCCGACGAGCTCGCCACATGGCGCAGGGGCATCGAGTTCGGCGGTGCCGTGTACGCCGGCGTCATGGTCATCCCGTCGGCCCGGATGGCGCGCAAGCTCTCCGCCGACGTGCCCCAACTCTCCGTCCCGCGGGACCTCGTGGAGATGGTGGACCGCGACCCCAACGCTGGCGTGGAGTTCGCCGCGAACCTCATCGATTCGATCCGCCGGACCGACGAGTTCGACGGCGTCCATCTCGTGCCGGTGTCCCGATACCGCGAGATCGCCGCGGCGCTCATCGATCGCCGCTGACCTTTCGCGAGAACCGGGGTGGGGCACGATTGCTGGAGAAGGCTACAAAGGGGGCTCGACATGGACTTGGACGAGATCGTGGACACCGAGCTCGAAGCACTCGACCCGTACGACCTCATGGACATCGAGGCAGGCCGAATCGACGCGTACCTCTCCGGTCTCGCCACGACCGGCTGGTCGGAACCGACGCCGTGCGCGGCGTGGGACCGTCACGACGTCGCCGCTCACCTCGCCGCGAGCGAGGAGTACAACCACGCGACGCTCGACGACACCCTCGAAGCACTGTTCGCGCGTTTCGCCGCCGCCGGCGTCACTGACCTCCACTCCGCCAACCAGCTCGGCGTCGACGAGCGGCGCGATCGTTCGCACACCGAGGTGCTCGACGAGTGGCGCACTACCAACTCGACGACCCGAGCCCTGATGCGAAGCCGCGACGGCGATGAGATCGCGACGACCGTGGGCCAGTACCCCGCACGCTGGCAGGCGTTCCACCTCGCCGCGGAGCTTGCCGTGCACGCCGACGACCTCGGTGTGCCCGAGACGCCGGAGGAAGCGGTCGAGCGACTCGCGTGGCGCACACGGGTCGCCCGCTTCATCGTCGCGGAGAGCCATCCCGAGGTCACCGTCAAGGCGATGGCGGACCGAACCGCGGTCGGGGTCGACGCGACGCTCGTCGAGCTCGACGGAGCGACCTTCGTAGCTGCTGCCACCGGCCGGCTCGCACCCGACTCCCCTGTCCCCGTCGAGGTCCGCCTAGGACTGGCGTCAGTGGGTTGAGGCCCTCATCGTCCGAAGGTTGAGGTAGCGCCGAGGATGTCCTGGCGCTACTGGCTCGTCAGGCGCCCGTTCTCAGTGCTGGGACGAGGTCGTCGACGAGGGCTCGGATGCGCCGTTCGATCTCGTCGCGGATGGGGCGAACCGCGTCGACGCCCTGGCCAGCGGGGTCGTCGAGGGTCCAGTCCTCGTAGCGCTTGCCCGGGTAGAAGGGGCACGCGTCGCCGCAGCCCATGGTTATGACGACGTCGGATGCTTCGACGGCGGCTTCGTCGAGCTTCTTTGGGAAGGCGCCCGCGGCGCGCAGGTCGATGCCGACCTCGGCCATCGCTTCGATCACCGCAGGGTTGATGTCATCGGCGGGGGCCGAACCCGCCGAGCGGACCACTACGCGATCGCCGCCATGGCGGGCGAGGAACGCGGCGGCCATCTGAGAACGGCCGGAGTTGTGAACGCAAACGAAGAGCACTTCGGGGCGACGGTCAGGGCGCTCAGGCATCATGGGTCTCCTGGGAGTGTGGGTAGAGCAGGCGGATGAGGACGAAGCCGATGGCGGCACCGATGACCTGCATGACGATGAACATCGGCGCGGAAGACGGAGCGATGCCCGCGAATGTGTCCGACAGCGTGCGAGCGATCGTTACCGCGGGGTTCGCGAAGCTGGTCGAGCTGGTGAACCAGTAGGCCCCGCCGATCCACGCGCCGACGGCGAAGGGGACGGCCTTGGCGCGACTGGAGCGCACACAACCGTGGATAACCAGCAGGAGGCCGATGGTTGCGACGACCTCGGAGAGCCACAATGCCGGCGACGAGCGGTCCTTGGTGGAGATGTCGATCGCCGGGAGCTCGAACATGACGTTGGCGATTATCGTTCCGGCGCACGCGCCGATGACCTGGGCGACGACGTACCAGCCGGCGTCGCGGGTCGAGATGTCACCGAAGAACCAGTCGACGAGGGTGACCGCCGGGTTGAAGTGCGCACCCGACACGGCGCCCATCATGAGGATCAACCCGACGAGGGCGCCCGCCGTCGCGGCCGCGTTTTCGAGGAGCTGCAGGCCGACATCGGAGGGCGAAAGTCCACTCGCCATGATCCCGGAGCCGACCACCGCCATGAGCAGGAACGCTGTGCCGATGCCTTCGGCGACCAACCTGCGGATCAGATCGAGACCGAACCAGCCTGTGCCGGTCTCGGCTTCGTGGGCGACATTCGTCATGTCGCGCCCCCGGTGATGCGGCCGATGCGGTGACGCAGTTCGGCGACAGAGGCGTCGACCACGACAGCCAGTGCCACCGCGCCAAGGCCGTCGAGCGCGTCGGGCAACTTGTCAGTCATCAGCGATCGGTCAATATCCGGTGAGTTGTCAGCGTGAGGCCAGAACAGCTCGAAGCGCGTCGAGCCGTTCGGGCACTACTCGATACCACGCCCACTTGCCCCGCTTCTCCCGGGTCAACAACCCGGCGTCGACGAGCACGGACATGTGATGTGAGACCGTCGGCTGCGACTTACCCGACGGCTCCACGAGATCACATGCGCACACCTCGTCGGCCGGCGACGAGGCCACCATCGACAGCAGCCGCAACCGGGCCGGATCGGCCAGCGCCTTGAACATCGTCGCCAGTTCGGTGGCCACGACCTCTTCGAGCACCCCGGCAGTGACGGGCTGGCAGCACGTTTCGAACACCTGGATCGTCTTCACCATCAGGGCACCTCCAAGAAACCGCTTCGTACATATTGACATCTGTCGATCTATTGGTATCGTGGCAACACATCGACAACCGTCGATGGAACCTTACCGGAGGACCCCATGTCCCGCATCCAGCTCGCCCTCAACGTCACCGACATCGACAAGGCCGTCGACTTCTACACCAGGCTCTTCGCCACCGAACCGGCCAAGCGCAAGCCCGGCTACGCGAACTTCGCCATCGCCGATCCGCCCCTCAAGCTCGTCCTCTTCGAAGGCCCCGAAGGCGCCACACTCAACCACCTCGGCGTCGAGACCGAGACCGCCGCCGAGGTCGAAGCCGCCGAGGCCCGCCTCTCCGACACCGGCCTAGAGACCTCCGGCATCGACGACACCATCTGCTGCTACGCGTCGAAGGTCGAGACCTGGGTCACCGACCCCGACGGAGCCCGCTGGGAGTGGTACGTCAAGACTGGCGACGCCGACCAGCTCACCAACCAGATCGGCGACGACACGTCGGCCAGCTGCTGTGCCCCAGCGAAGCCGACAACAGCGCAGCCGACCCCAGCGGCACCACAACCGAACCCGTGAGCCTCGCCTCCCGCCCGCCATCCCAGGCCGGCTGCTGCTGAAGCGACACGCAACCACCTGAGCGAGCGAAACTCGATCATGACTCCTGACGAGAACACGGCCAACGCAATCGCCTTCTATGACCTCATGTTCAACGAGTGCCGCCCTGTCGACGCCATCGACCGCTACGTCGGCGACGAGTACATCCAGCACAACCCCGGCGTCGCCGACGGCAAACAAGCCTTCATCGAATACTTCGAGCAGATGGCAGCCGAGTATCCCGGCAAGCGCGTCGAGTTCAAGCGAACTGTCGCAGAAGGCGACCTGGTCGTGCTCCACTGCCACCAGACATGGCCCGGCGATCACGACTACGCCGGCATCGACATCTTTCGATTCGATGCCAACGGCAAGATCGTCGAACACTGGGACGTACTCCAGGTGATCCCGGAGGCGTCGGCCAACGACAACGGGATGTTCTGAGCCAACGCTGATACGCGCTCGCCGCCGACGGCGACACGGAAGGATGGTGCTTCAGCGCGCCCTTGAAGCACCGCGAACGCACCATCCTCGGGAGACCCCGGTGAGCGTGGGCAACTCGCTCGACTTCCATGGAGAACCCGCTGACGGTGGAGCCGGGCGGCCCTGGTTGAGCCGTCGCGGCGCATGCACCGCCGCGAATGCGCCCCTACCAACGACGAGCGCGTCGACCAGTGAGCCGCGCTACGGTCAGCGGGTCGAGCTATCGATCCAAGAGGGGGACCCGAATGCGCACACGTCAGATCCTCGCCTTCTCGTGCGCCGCAGTACTGCTGCTCGGCGCATGCGGCGACAGTGACTCCTCGACATCGGAGACGACCGCAGCCGAAGCGACGACCGCTTCGACCACCACGACGACGCCAACCGAGGACCTAATCGGCAACGACGAGTTCCGGGCCCAGTGCGTCAACGTCGAGGACGAAGCAGCTCGGAGCGTGGTCGAGCCCGCGTGCGCGTACCTCGCCAGCATCCTCAGCCACGACGGCAGCAAGGTCCCCGTGGCCGCCGACGCCTGGCGCATCGAACAAGGGGTCAACACCGGCACGTCGGGACCGGAGATCCAGGAGAGCATGTCCAACGACTACTTCACGACCTACGTCGAAGGACTGCGCGACATCCGTTGGTTCGTCAGCGGTGACGAGGCGATCGCGTTCTACGTCCTCGATATCCGAGAAGCTCCCGGCATCGAGTCGACGATGCTCGCCGAGCGATTCAAGGTAGAGGACGGGCTCATCACTGAGATCGAAGTGGTGTTCGCGTACTGCCGAGTGCCAGCGACCAACGCCGTAGCGCCCGACGGCACCGACATGTGCCCCAAGGACGCCTCGCCCCCGGCGCCGGTCGCGTAGTCACCGTGTGACTCGGCTGTTCGCACGGCGGCCCGGCTGATCGGCCGGGGAACTTTGGGGGGACTCCTGCGGGCAGATCGCGCGAATCCCCCAAAACTAGCGACGGGAGCGTCACAGCCAACTCGCGGCTGGCTTAGGCGGCTTCAGGACCAGTCGACCGACGCCGCCCGGAAGAAGTTCCAGCCGTCACGCCGCCACCACCGGGCCTGGGCCGCCAGCCGCGTCGCGTAGTCGTCCCACTCGATCGGCCCGGGTCGCGTCCAGGCGCGCTCGGCCACACCGGCGAGTCGGGGTTGCAGCATGAACTGAAGCTCGTTGAAATCCGCCAGCGTCTCGCACCAGATCACCGCCTCGATCCCGGCCATGTCGTCCTCGGAGGTGACGTCTGGAAGTATCGTCAGCGGATCCCAAGAGACGGACTCCTCCACGCTGGTGCCCGGGTAGAGGGAGAGGCCGAGGCGAGCGCGGTCGCCCTCTTGTTCGGGCGCGCCCTGCTCCCCGTAGGGACGGTCGAGGTAGGTGAACGCGAGCGGTGACATCACGACCCGCGCCCCTTGTGCGAGCGCGGCGGGAAGGTCGGTGGTTGCCCGGGTGACGTTGGCCACGATCACGTCGAGCACCTCCGGGGGCAGGTCGAGGCCGAGGTCGGCGTACTGGTCCGGGGTCGCCATCCCCTCGGGCTGGTGCATCCAGTACTGAACAACCGCCGGTGCCCCGTCACCGGCCCGGGCCGCTTCCTGCCAACCGATCGCCTTCTTTCCAAGCCCGTCGATGATCCGGCACTGCTCGGCGACGAACCGCTCGTACTTCTCGTCGTCCATGCCGAAGGGCTCATCCGCGCCGATGTGGACGTACGGTGCCGGGCTCAGGTCCGCGAGCTCGGCGAACACATCGCGGACGAAGTCCATCGTGCCGGGGTGATCAGGGTCCAACGAACTGATCGGAATGCCGGGGGCGATGTCGGGTGCGGATGGTCGCAGTTCCGGATATGAGGCGAACACGGCCTGGCAGTGACCCGGCAGGTCGATCTCGGGCACGATCGACACGAACCGTTGCTCGGCGTAGTGGACCAGATCGCGGAACTCGTCGGCGGTGTAGTAGCCACCGGGCCGGTCCGCCACCGCCCCGGCCCCACCGACACGGGTCAGGTTCGGCCACGAGTCGATCTGGAGGCGCCATCCCTGATCGTCGCTCAGGTGCAGGTGCAACACGTTCAGCTTGAACCGGGCCAGCTGGTCGATGACCCGCTTGACCTCGTCGACGGAGAAGAACGTACGCGCCACATCGAGGGACAGGCCTCGCCACCCATAGCGGGGCGCATCGACGATCTCGAGAGTGGGCAGGACCACCGCGCCGCCATCCGCGGGGCTGTGCTCGATCAGGTGGCGGAGCGAGGTGAGGCCCCGAAACACCGCCTCGCGGGACGTGCCCACGATGGCGACGCCGTCGGAGGAGACGGTAAGCCGGTACTGCTCGCTCAACGGCCCAGCCTCCGTCGGGCTCAGCCCGTGGGTCCCGGGCGGGCGGGTCTCGGCACCCAGATCGTCGCTGATCCCCAAGCGGACCGCACCCGTCTCGCCTACCACCAGTCGCAAGTCGGCAGCGGCAGAGAGCTCCTGCACAAACTGATCGGCAAGCACGGTCAGACCGTCCGTCGCGCAAGCGACCGAGTCACCGAACCGCAGCGTGAACTGCCCCCCAGTGGCCTCGACGTGCCACGGGGCCGGGATGATGAAGTTCGTCATCGGTGCCTTTCGGATGGAACGGGCATCTGTCCGGAGGGGATCAGACGCTCCGAGTTCGACCCTACGCGTGAAGCACCCGGTGGTCGACAAAGGGCGTTGCGCACTCGGTCGTGTCCATCGATGGGACCCTCAGGTCGTCGGTACGAGCCGAATGGTCACGGCGTGAGTGTCGCGACCCAGTTGGTCGTCTGTCCAGCCGCTCATGACCGGTCCAGGATCTGCATCTGCGCCTCGTTGTGGTGATCGCCTGCGGGTGGGATCAACGCGTCGAGCGTTGCGACCTGCGCCGGTGTCAGTTCGACGGTGTCCGCCGCGCAGTTCTCCTCGACGCGGTCCACGCGCTTGGTACCGGGGATCGGGGCGATGTCGTCGCCACGGGTGAGCAGCCATGCGATCGCCACCCGGGCCGGGGTCGCGTCGAGCTCGTTCGCCACGGCCTGGACCTGATCCGCGATGGCCAGGTTCCTCTGGGAGTTCTCGCCGGTGAAGCGTGGGTTGGTCTTGCGCCAGTCGCTGTCGTCGAGATCGTCGATCGAGCGGATCTGACCCGTGAGGAAACCGTGACCGAGCGGCGAGTAGGGCACGAACCCGATACCCAGCTCCCGCAGCACCGCCAGAACGCCGTCTTCGGGGTCGCGGGTCCACAGCGAGTACTCCGACTGCACCGCGGTGATCGGGTGTACGGCGTGAGCCCGGCGGATGGTGGTGGGCCCGGCTTCGGACAGGCCGATGTGACTGATCTTGCCCTCCGAGACGAGCTCCACGAGGGCGCCGACGACCTCCTCGATCGGGGTCTCGGGGTCGACTCGGTGTTGGTAGTAGAGGTCGATGTGGTCGGTGCCGAGGCGACGCAGCGAGCCGTCGACCGCGATGCGGATGTTGGCAGGGCTGCTGTCGAGCATCGGGCGGCCGGTGTGGGACATGAACCCGAACTTCGTGGCCAGCACGACTTGGTCGCGCCTGCCCTCGAGTGCCCGTCCGACGAGCTCCTCGTTGGTGAAGGGACCGTAGATCTCCGCGGTGTCGATCAACGTCACGCCGAGGTCGATGGCGCGGTGGATCGTGCGGATCGACTCGGCGTCGTCGATACCCGCACCGGTGTAGGCGGCCGACATGCCCATCGCGCCGAGGCGATTCGACCGACCTCGAGACCACCCAGTTTCGCCTGCTTCATCGTGTCTCCAATCGTTTGTCGTCGGGGCTGCGGTCAGTACGTCGAGAATCTCTGGGAGCGTTCCAGGCGGCGCATCTCGTGTTCGTCGAGCGCGAAGTCGAAGATTGCGATGTTCTCGCGGATGTGGTCCGAATCGCTCGATCCCGGGATCGCGATGTTGCCGGCCTGGAGGTGCCATCTGAGCAGGATCTGCGCCGGTGTCCGTCCGTGGGATCCGGCGATGTCGACGATGGTGGGGTCCTCGAAGAGGACCCGGTTGTTGCCACGGCCTCCGAGCGGATACCACGACTCAAGCCTGGCACCGAACTGTGAGAGGTACTGCGAGAACCCTCTGCCCTGGTGGTAGGGGTGGGTCTCGTTTTGCACCACGGGCGGGGTGATGGTGGCGATGCTCATCACTCGGGCGAAATCCTGCTCGTAGAAGTTCGACAGTCCGATCGACCGGACACGGCCGTCTGCAACTGCATCTTCCATCGCCCGGTACGCGTCCTCGTCGTCGGGCGCGGCGTGGTGCAGCAGCAACAGGTCGATGTAGTCGACGTCGAGACGTTCGAGGCCGGTGTCGATCGCGCGGGCCGCCTGGCCGAAGTCATCGGTCCACAGCTTCGTGGTGATGAAGATGTCTTCGCGTGGTATCCCCGAGCGGGAGACGCCGCGGCCGACCCCGATTTCGTTGCCGTAGATCCTGGCGGTGTCGAAGCACAAGCTGGCCTACGCGCCGATCGATGAACTCGCGTCGCTCCCCGAACTGGCCGACGACGCCATCGACAACTCCGGGGCTGCGTACATCATGGCCAAGCGGGCCAACGCTCTTCGTGTCCAGGCCGCCGCGCTGACCTGGGGTGCACGCGGCGCAAGGGTCAACTGCCTCTCCCCCGGCATCATCTCCACGCCGCTCGCCCGAGACGAGATGAGCGGGCCCAATGCCGCGGGCTACGCCCGGATGATCGAGGTCTCCTCCGCCCATCGGATGGGGACACCCTCCGACGTCGCCGAACTCGCGGCGCTCCTGCTCGACGACCGCGGATCGTTCATCACCGGATCCGACTTCCTCATCGACGGCGGCGTCATCGCGGCCATGCGCGGCGGTGCGTTGTGATCGGAATCGCTCACCAGCGCCGCGCTGCGGGTGTGATCAGCGGAAACGATCGGCGGCTTCCGTAGCACCTGGCAACTCGAATCGGCCGCCGACTACGTGAAGATGGACGCTCGTTGACTCGCGGGTGACGGCCGCTCGCGGACATTTCTAGGCGGCCGGGGCCAGCCAGCACCGCCAGCGACGTCCCTTCCTACCCGGCCTTCGGGTCACTCACAATTTGGGCGCGCCGTCGCGGTCCCATCGTCGATGCAGAGACGCCACCGAGGCGGTGGGCGACCATCGCCTAGCGGGAGCGGCCCCGACAGGCCGAGCATCTGGATCACGAGATGCTGGCCGTGGGCCGGTTCTCGTGGACCATCTGGGCGATCTCGGTGAGCTGCATCGACACAGTGGCGCGCCCAGCTACGACCGCAAGCTCACTCCTACTGATCGAGGAGGCGGGCGAAGGGCGTCGATGTCGGTCTCGCCGGTGAGGCGAAGGTTGGGACAGGGCGCCAACCTCTATTGCTGAGCAGGCGCGTCACCACCGGACGGACCGGTGGGAGGACGCAGGTCGATGAGCACCGCCGCCTCCGCAGCAGACGCGCTTGGCCCGTAGGCCGCGACGAGCACGCCACGCGTTCCACATCCCAGACAGTGGATGCCGAAGACGATGGATTGGTCGTCGGGGTTCGACGCCCCCTCGAACCGGGCCGTGGTCTCCACCGCGGCGCGGCTCGGTTCGACGACGTGCCCGCACGGGCTACAGCGCACGTTCCCCTCAGGCGTCACGCTCATGTCGGCGTCGTAGCCCAGGCTTCGGAGCCTGGCGATCTCGGCAACGAGCGTTAGCGGATCATTCATGTAGGCACCGTACGCCACCGACGATCGCTTCGCGTGGCGGCCCCCGGGGCAGTGCTGGGCATCGGTACTGGCCGGCGAAAGGCGACCACCCCGACGACCTGCGCGCTCATCGGCTGGGCGGGACAAGTCTTTCGATCTGCATGCATGGGTGGCGGCGTGTTCAACGGTGGCGCGTGGCTCACCGTCGAGGGCGCCAAGAGTGAAGGCCTTCGCCGAACGACGCCAGCTCGCAGAGATTGCCGCAACCCTGACGGGCGATCTGGTTCCGCAAGTGGTGGACTCTCGGTCGATCCGGCCATCGACATCCCTACGCACCGTTCTGGGGTCGCCAGTGTCGGGCGACTGGTTCGTGGTTGACACTGACATTGAATGGACCTGGCACTTGAGCCGGAGCCGGCCAGGCGAGCAACAGACGCGTCAGGTCGGCTCGAGGATCACAACGGGGATCTCGCGGGTGGTGGCGGCTTCGTAGGCGGCGAAGCCGGGGTAGTCCTGCTTCTGATGTTCCCAGATCGGGGCACGTTCGGTGCTGGTGGCCGTCCGGGCGCGGTACGAGTTCGTCTCGGTGCCGACTTCGGCGGTGACGTCGGGGTGAGCGACGAGGTTGTGGTACCAGGCGGGGTGGGTGTCCGCTCCGGCTTTGGACGCGAAGACCGCTAATCGGCCGCCACCGAGATCGCGGTACTGCATCGGGCTGATGCGCTCCTTGCCGGACTTGGCGCCGATGGTGTGCAGCAGCAGCACGTCGGCTCCGACGAAGGGGCCACCCAACTAGCCGCCGTTGGCGCGGAACTGGTCGATGTTGGCCTTGTTGAGGGCGGCCAGCTGTTCAGGGGAGAGGTTCACCGGTTTCTCCGATTCTTCAATGTGGGGATCGAGCACAGAGAGCCCGGGACATGACCCCATTATCCCTCCGACCCGTATCGCCAGCTCCGCGAGGCGCCCATGAGCGCCCCCGCCGACGATCCGACGGAGCCGCTGGTGGCTGAGAACTCCACCGCCGCGAAGCCGGGCGAGTTCCCGTTCGCCGTGAGCTAAACGATGAGTCGGCCGGTCAACGGTGCGATGCGATCGTGGAACTGCTCGGGATCACTCATCCACCCCCGCTGGGTGCTCACTGCGGGCCATTGCGTCACCTTCGACGGACGCGGCGACACCGGCGAGGTGCAGATCCGACCCATGCAGAGCGATGGAACACCGAGCTCGACGGTCGTCTACGAGGAGAACTGGACCGACGACTGGTCCAGCGTCAAGCCCTACGAGATCGACGGCAATGTGTTCCTGTTTGAGATCAAGGCATCGGACGGCACGGTGGTCATCGACCAGATCACCCTCAACCCCGCCACCGGCAAGGTGGCTCTCACCGAGCGGTTCCGCCAGGACCGGAGCTCAGGCTGGACCAGCGCCGAGCCGTACAGCAACGGGGCGGGACAGCACGGCGTCTTGCTGCTCAGAGAGTCCGACGGTCAGGTGAAGAACTTCAAGCTCCTCGCCACCGAACCGTGGATCGACATGAGCGCCCCCACCTACGAGGCGAACTGGTCCTCGGGCTGGAGCCACGTGCGGTTCTTCTACACGTGGTATGGCACCTACCTCTACCTCATGAAGGACTCGACCGGTGAGGTCCACATCCACAAGATGAAGGACCTCAAGGTGAGCACCCGCTACCGCGACGAGCTCGTGGGAACAAGGTGGGCGACGGCAGAGACGTTCCACACCCTCAACGGTGGCGCCTTCCTCACCCTCCAGAACCGCCACACGGGCGCGATGCAGGTGCGCAGGTTCAACCAGGCCCCGGCGAGTGAGACGAAGGCGATGCTCGGGCCGGTGCTCCAAACCATGCACGGGTCGACCGACAGGGAACCTTCGCCCGACGCCGGTTCCTTGACGCTTGCCGGTACTACAACGCTGGCACGATCACCAGCGACGAGCTTCGTGACACCACCACCCTCATCGGATTCGCTAATGTCATCGACCCGTTCCACGTTGTTGGATCTGGCGAGGTCCCCACTCGGTTCTTCCTCGACGAACGCAGAACGTCAGGAGGGATCCGCCTCAGCGAGAGCCTCATCGAACTTGCCCGGACCCCTCGCGCTGTCGACCGTCCCGTCAGCTTCACCTCGCCAGACCCGGCAGCGGCCGTACACGTCGACCACTACTTCCCACACTCACTCATGGCACGAGAACTCGGCGTTGACGTCGACATGTCGTGGAACCTCGTTAGCGCAACCGGCTCCGTCGTTCTGTCACCACCTTGCCCAGCGCCGGCGTGCGACGGCGATCAGCATGAAACCGAGCGCAAGAGCGCAGAGGCCGGCGGTGATGAGGGTCGACGGGTCCGTGCCCGTCGTCGACAGCGACGCCGGCTTCGTCGCTGTGGTGGGGATCGTGGTAGCCGTTGGGCCAATCGTCGTCGCTGCCGCCACGGAAGTAGCCGTCGAGGTCGTGGTCATCGGGATGGTGATTGTCGTCGGTGTTTCGGGACGCGCTCCGAGGACGGGCCCGCCCGGGTCGGTGATGGTGCCGTTCGCGCCGCCGTCAGAATCGCCGCGGCCGCCATCGGCGAGGGCGAGGCTGAGGACACGTGTGATGCCGATGCCGGGGAGGTCGACGCCGTCGGTCACGCGGACGCCAGTGCCTGATGCGTCGTCGTACGCGAAGTCCCACCAAGTCGGCGCGGCACCGGAGGTCTCGGGGCCGTACTTCCAGTATCCCGTGTTCGCCGGGAAGGGGTCGCTCGGGTCGATAATCGCAAAGGCGATATTGGTGCGTGCCCCCGGCTGGAGGTTCCGGATGCGGAAGCTCATGATGCCGTACGGAGCGGTCCAGCCGGTCGGGTGGCTGCCGGGCGCCGGGTCGTTGATGAATCCGAGGCGGTCGATCTCACCGCCGCCACGGCCCGTCTTCCCGTCGAAGGGCGAAACGAGGGCGAGCATGAGCTTCTCGTTGTCGGTGGCGTAGACGCCGGCGCTGGGGTTGCCTGCCGCGTGCACGAACTCGTCGAAGACGTCGATGCTGCCGTCGCCATCGCCATCGGGGTAGGTGCCGGCGTCGACGCAGCCTGAGAGCTCGCTGGTGTTGCCGTCCCGGTCCGTGTAGGTGACGGTGAAGTGGTCACGAGTGCTCGCGCCTTTGATCTGGATGATCCGGGCGGTCTCGGTGGCGGTCTTCGTGCGGTTGATGTCCATCAGGAACTGGGCCTCGGACGAGGCGCAGTTCGAGTTGGCGAAGACCTCGATGGTTCCGGCATCACCTTCGGGCAGATCCTTCAGGAGCAGGGTCGTCCGGGTGTCTTCCCCGCTGCCGGACCGCACGGCAGCGGCGAGGTCCGGAGCGTCGGGTCCGCTGGCGACGTCGATGGCCTCGCCGTTCGTCTCCCACACGCGGTTGGAGCGGAGGGTCGCTTTGGCACCGGCGTTCACCTTGATGCCCTCGGCGCCGGTGCCGGCGATCACGTTCTTCGACACGACCACCTTGCCACCTTCGATCGCGAGGCCGACCCCGCCGTTCCCGGTGACGGTGTCGCTGCCGTTCTCCAGGCCGATGCGGTTCTGGGTCACGGTGCTGCCGTTACCCCCAACTCGCACGCCGTCGGAGCCCGCAGCCACCACGTTGCCCGACACGTTGACTCCGTCGCCGGCGGCTTCGATGCCCACATCGGACTGCGCGAGAAGGTGGTTGCCGGTGATCTTCGCGCTCGGTGCCTCCGACGCGATGCCGGCAGATCCGCCGACGATCCGGTTCGACGTGATTACGGCGCCCGGGGCGCCGTCACCGACCTCGATGCCGGCGCCTTCCGCCTCTGCGTTCGCCGCGGCGACGCGGTTCGCCTCAATGCGAAGACCGCTCGCTGTCTCGGTGGCGTCGATTCCGTCGTCGGTGTGCACGATCGCGTTGCCCGCGCCACCGACGCCCCCGATGGTGACGTCGGTGCTGCCATTGACGACGATGCCGTCGTGGACGGGCGTGGGCGTGCCCTCGTCGGGGTCGCCGCCGATCGTGTTGCGGGTGAGCGTGTGGCGGCTCCCACCCAGGAGCCGGATCGCTGTGGCTTGAGTGGCGCCGATCCGGTTGCCGTCGATGGTCGTGTCTGCCATGCCCGCCCACGTCGCGATGCCGTAGGCCGTGGTCCCGGCGTTGGTGCCGTTGGCGAGCAGGCCGATGTCGTTGTCGGCCACGGTCGCCTTGGCTCCGGTGGCAGCGCCGTCGATGGGCTCTGTGCTCACCGGCTCCAGGTGGATGCCGTCGGATTCGGTGGTGCTCTGGTCGGAGCCGGCGAGCACGATCGCGTTGGTGGCCGCGACCCGGTTGCCGGTGATGGTGGCGCCCGGTGCTCCGTCGCTGCGGATGCCGTATGCCTGCCCGTCGAACGCCGCTGTCCCGTCGTGGCGCGTGCCAACGGCGTTGTCGATGACCTTGGCGTCGGTGGCGGTGGCGCGCAGCAGTTCGATGCCGACCGAGGTTCCCTGGATCGTGTTGTCGGAGATGGTGGCATTCGGGGCGGTCACGATGACCCCGACTTCAGTGTCGCCCATCGCTGCCGCCCCGTCGTCGCTCACCCCGATGCGGTTGCCGTCGACCGTCGAGGCGGTTGACCCCGACGCCAAGCCGATGCCGTACTCGGCGGTGCCGATGACGTTGTCCTCGATCCGCGCCCCGTCTCCACCGCTCACCCGGATTCCACTGGCCGACCCGGCGTCGCCGGCCGACCCCGCGGCGTTGGTGCCGATCCGGTTGCCCCGCACGACCTGCCCGGTCCCGCCGGTGACGTGGATCTGCAAGGCACCGCCGCGCACCACGAGCCCCGTGACGAGCGAGGGCCCACCCTGGAGTTGGAGTACGTGGACACCAGTCCCGACGACCTCGACCCAGCCGCCGGCTTGCGTGGTGCCGTCGATGGTGGTGGGTCCGATGATGGTGGGTAGCGGGGATGTGGCTGCGATCGACGGGACCCCACCGCCCGCGATGTCGAACGTGATCACACCCCCGCCCGCGTCGTTTGCCGCCTCGATCGCTGCTCGCAACGTGCACTCCGGCGCCTCACCGATCGTGGCGCCAGTGTCGCAGCCGTCCTCGGGGTCCTCCGCGCTCGCGTCGCCAGTCGAGTTGACCACGAGCCCTGTCGTGAGCTCGACTTCCTTGACCACGGTGCTCCGGTCGCCCTGACTGTCGGTCACCGTGAGCGAGACCGAATGGGTGCCCCCCTCGGAGAATGAGTGGGTCGGATTGGGCGAGGTCGACGTGGCTCCGTCGCCGAAGTTCCACGCCGACGTCAGGTTTGACCCGTCCTCGGCATCGTTCGACAAGTTCGTAAACGCCACGGTGTTCGTCCCGGCGTCGGTGACCTGGTAGTCGAAGTCGGCGACCGGATCATGCCGGGGAAGGAACTTGGGGGTCCACACGGCGTACAACTCGGGGTGAGCGACCACCTCCGCCGCTTGCGCGTAGTAGGCCGAGCAGCCGTCCTCTGCTTGGGCCATGCCTCCGGCACCCCTGACCGGGATGCCGTGGCCGGGGACGTTGGTGCTATAGCTGGCGAACCAGGTTCGGAAGGGATCGGCGAAGAGATCCGGCGTGATGACGTCGTAGGCATCGGCGTCGTTGACGGAGGCCGCTTCGTTCAGCACCGGGGGCGTGCCGGTCGGCCCCTGAACGCGAAACGGCCCTCGGACGTCCGGTCGGGTTGGGCGCCAGGGGTCGCCGTAGAAGTCGCCGTCGAAAGTCAGGACGACGCCGACGTAGCACCTGAGCCCGGGAGTGCCGTTGGAGAACGTCCCGGCCTGCGACCACGTGAAGGTCTGCATGGCGAACGGCACCGAGGTGTAGCCCGGGGGCAGGTTCGTGGGATACGCGGCCGACGCCGGTTGGGCCACGGCCACCAGGCTCGCTGCCACAACAGCGGCAACAGCCAGACCAGCCAACGACGCCGCGACCCTCGGACGGCGGAGCATCCACTGGCCGCTCACGGACAACCCACCATGTTGTCCAGCTCGACCACGATGGGATCGCCGACGGCGTGATCCGATAGGTCGATCGTGGTCGACCCGGAGGCTCCGGCAGCCGAGCCGAACGGCTCAGAAGTCAGGTTCACGACCAGTTCGCTGTAGCCGACGGTGTCGACCCGGAACGGGAAGCTGAACTCCCCCTCGAGGTCCGGGACGAGCCACACCGAGTCGAAGCGCCGCACGTAGATCATCTGATCGGGGTCATCGGGGTCCTCCCAACCGAGGAGGACCTCGACCTGCGCCGGCACCCGCCGGGGGTTGAGCAGTCCGCAGCTGTTCTCGGGATCGTCCCCTCCGGTCGTCCTCGACCAGCCGTCCCAGGAGACGTCCTCGCCCTCGGTCGGCGTGAACTCGACGGCTGAGGTCCCGGCGGGGATCTCGATCATGTAGTCGCTGGTCGGAGCCCCGGTCCCCAAGGGCCACAACTGGTCCCTGATCCGTAGCCGTAGATGGGTCGAGTCGAGCGACACCGGGATCGCGAACCGGTAAGCCTGCTCGTTGGGGTCCCACGCCGCCGGCAGCGCAGCCGACGCCTCCACCTCCTTGCTCAGGTAGTCGATCGCCGAGTCGGCCTGAGCGGACGGCATTCGGTAGCTGATGAACTCGAGCTGCGCGTCGTCGTTGCGGGCCATCCGAACGATCACGTCTCGGAGCTCGCTGTACAGGTCGAGCTGCGTCGACTCCACGTAGACCGCCAACCCCCGACTCAGGAAGACCTGGTGGACGATGGGGAAGAAGTTGCCTGGCAGCTCGAACTCGACCAACGCCGGCTGCGAACTGTCGTTGGGGTTGACCGGCACGAACGTGCTCAACTGCAGATGGCCTTGCGAATCGGGTGTGATCGTCTGGGTCGACTGGTGCCGAGGCGAGCCGCCGGTTTCGGAGCTGGCCCCGAGGTCGAAGGCTCTGGTGATCACCGGTATCGCCGACGTCCCGATCGGATCGCCGTTCATCGTGAGCGCCGCATCGACGGAGACGTAGGCGCCGTCGGTGTACCAGGTTGTCGGGCTGACAACACCGGGCGTGATATCGATCAACTCGGACGTGATCCCGACCGTCTCGCCCGCCTCAGCGACTGGGACCTCGGCGGTGAGCGTGGCGAACCGGGTGGCCGGGTCCAGGTCGATCGTCTCGTCGAAGATTCCACCCAGCAACCCGTATGCGACCAGCGTCACGAGACGGCCACCAGGCCCGATCTCAGCGAGGTTCTCGTCGTAGCTCCGCAACCGCACCTCGACCGGGCCGTTCTGCACCTCACCGAAGAAGACCAGCTCACCGCCGGCCCGCAGTTGCGTGTCGGAGCTGTCGATCACCACCGGCACATCCATCCAGCCCGGGGTGACGGGGTTGACCATCACCGTCTCTGACCTCGACTCCGCACCGACCGGAACGACCGTCACGGTCGCCGACGTCGATGCGAGGTGCAGCACCACGTCCGCCTCGTAGGTACCGGCAGCGCCAGGGGAGACGACACGCGTGGTGCTCGTCGTACCCCCCGCTCCGTCGGCCTCCCGCACCTCGATCCGAACTCCCGCGGTCTGGGGGACTCCGCCGAGGACGATCGAGCCGTGCACCTTGAGCACCGTTGGAGTGAAGTTCGCGTCGAAGTCGGCCACAGTCGTCTGTCCCGCCGTGATGCCGTTGACCGTCGTGCGGGGTCGGTCGGCCGTGTAGGTCCCGACGACGAGCTCGACGTCCATGCTCGCCGTCGCCGACGGCACCTCGAACGTCGTGGCGTAAGCCCCATCGGTGGGGTCGACGACGACTTCAATGGTCTTCGGCTCCTCGAGCTGGGTGCCCGATTCGTCCCGCGGCGTGTAGCGGAGCCTCTGCGGGCTCGGCAGTGCACCGATCGAACCGGTCACCATGTCCAGCCCCGTCAGGTGACCCCGCAGGTCGACCTGCGCCTCGCGGAGCACGTAGTTGAGCGTTCGGGAGTTCACTCCTTCCGAGACGGGGTCGATCACCACGACCTGGGCGTCGGATGTGAAGGCCCCCACGTACACCGACATCCGCGCCTTCGTCGCCGTCAGAGGCAATGCGTGTTCGACGGTGTAGGCGCCCGTCGCGTCGGGAGTTGCGACCGCCGAGTGACTCGACAGCAGGTTCCCTGCTGCGGTGTAGGAGGTGAAGATGACCTCCGTCGGACCGAGGGGTTGACCCGCTCCATCGGTCAAGGTTCCGCTGAGACGTGCGACGGGTGGGTCGTAGGTGGTCGACAGGGTCGACTCGTTCAGTCCCACCTGCACGGAGCCGACGGTGATGCTCGGGTAGTCGGCCTGGATGACCCCGACCATCGCCCGGGCGACGAATCCCGTCGAACTCGACGACAGCGGCACCACCACGCGGTAGGCGCCAGTCGCGTCGGGAACGACGACCCTCTGGTGCCGGGCGTTGTTGGGGGTGCCCCCGGTTGTCCCGGTCACTTCGATCGCGGTCGGGCCGAGCGGTTGGCCCGCGCCGTTCACCAGGACACCGCTGACCGCCGCCAACGGCGGTCGTTGCGACACGTTCGCCTCGAACTCGTTCTCACCCGGGTGAGTCGCGAAGGTGAAGGTCGGCCGATCCTCCGGGAACCCGACGATGTTCAGCCTCAACTCAGCCGAGGCGGTGTTGCCCTGGAGGTACCGGAGGAACGAGTAGTCGCCGCTGGTGTCGGGGACGATCGTCTGCTCGTAGCGTTTCAGGAGCGCGCCGCCAGTGTCGCGGAGTGTGACCGTCGCCGAGACCGGGTCGACGATCGGGTCGAGGCCGTCTCCGGTCAGGTCGGACTGGAGCCGCCCGGCCACATGGAGCTGGACCAGGTCTGCGGCGTCGACCGAGAAGTCGGAGGTGGTCGTGAAGTGATCGCCGCCGAGCGGAGCGAGCGACGGCGCGCTCGCCGACCCGGTGATCACCGCTGGATCACCAGCTGCCCATGCTCCTTCGATCGAGATGTTGACCGGGGCCGTGCCCTGGGTCGGGCGATCAACACCGTGACGGGGATACAGCGTGCACGAGTAAGACCCATCGGCCCCGGTGACGGCGGCACAGGTGTCGAGACGACCCTCCGTGAGGGTCATGTGCAGTCCCGAGATGGGCATGGTCGTCCCGTCGGGCAAAGCCGAGGTGACACGGCCGGTCACCTCGTACCCACACGTCGCCCGCGCCAGGGCCGCGTCGTCGGTGCCGGCAGCCATCTCCGTGGCGAGCATTTCGACGACGTAGTCGTGGTCGTCGGGCGACGCGACCCCGCAGATCACCTCGATCCCCGACAGGTAGGCCTGGGCCTGGGCACGCTTCGCTTCGACGTCGGCCGGATCGAAGCCGTACATCGGGTCGTCGAACCCGTCGTAGCGTTCGCTGAACAGCGAGTCTGACAGGTTGGTGATACGCCACGATCCGGCGAGGTTCAGTAGGTCGGCGCCGTGCAGCCTTACGTCACGGAGCTGGTACGACGTGCCGTCGCGACCTCGGAGGTCGTTGGTGGGATCGCCGTCTGGTGATCCCAACAACCCCGTGACCTGGGCACCGGTGTCGAGCGAGAAGGTGACGTTCATGGTGTCGTAGGACATGAACTGGCTGACGGCGATCGAGCCGGAAGGAGTGGTGACCTTCCACACCGGCACCAACCAGATGAAGTCCAACTCGGCGGTGATCGACACCCCGGACGAGACCTCGATCGTCGACCCGTAGGGCATCTGGGTGACCTCGCCGTCGACCTTCAGCCTGATCCCCGGGCTGGCGGACCTCGAGTACCACTCGAAGAGGTGGCCGTCGACCCGGGCGGCGACGGCGGTAATCCCCGTCGCCTCGGAACCGGACCTGAACTTCTCCTGGCGGGCCTGCACCGCGATGTCCGGTCCGCCAGCGGCTGGCATGGCGTACCAGTACTCACCTTTGGTCTGGGCGCCGAAGCGATCACCTCCGAACGTTGAGAGGTGGGGATCACCCCACGACCCCGCGGTGTCGCACCGGTCGGGGTCACCGGGGAGGCCGGCCTGCTCGACCACGAGGGTGAACGAACCTCGACCGATGAGGTCTTCGGCGACTGCAGGACGCGACGTGTACGGATACCGGAGGGTGCGCGGGGCCGCGCCTCCGCACGACGGCTTCTGCGCTGGGACGGTGAGGGAGATGTCACCCTCCTGGAAGCCGGCGAGGAACAGCTTGCCCGCGCCGGTACCCGCGCCGTCGACGACGATCGGATGCGGTCCGTCGGTCTTCACGTGGGTCGTGACCGTGCCTCCCGCTGCTCCCACCGAGAACGACTTCGGGCTGGCGTCCAGGTAGACGTCCCGACAATCAGCGGACACATCCAACGTGTCGGACATGGTGAGACCGGTCTCGCTGTTGAGCGCGGACACGACGATCTGCGCTGATACCCGACTGGGCTGTGCGGAGCAGTCGACGGTGACGCTGATCGGTGTCACCGACTCGTCCTCGGCGGTGAACGTGCCCGAACCAGGGGTCAGGGTGAGCCAGTCCGGCTTGCCGGCGACCATCCATTCCTCGCCGCGAAGGAGGGTGGCCTTGAGGTTGACGGTCGTCGGGAAGCCCGTCTGGTCGGAGCGGAACGAGACCGACTCCCGGTCCAGGCTGAGGTCGGGTTGTAGGCATTTGGCCTGGAACTTGCCGCCGTAGGCATCGACCGCCTGCGCGGCGCCGTCGATGAAGCTCGGAGCGACAACGAGAATGTTGACCGGATCATGGCCGATGGTGTCGCAGATCTCCTCGGTGATGGCGACGGTCCCGTCGAAGGTCAACGCGTTCGCCGCCAGGTCGCCCGGCAGTTCCTCGTAGTCGACGACGTTCTGCCGGACGTAGAGCTTCGCAGAGTTGATCGACTGGTGGATGGCCGGTTCGGCCCCCTTCAGAGTGGCCTGCACCCGCAGGGTCTCGCCGGTCCGGAGGGTGACCGGGCTCGAGTCCTCGGCCCCATCGACCCAGAGCTGCATGGGACTCTCAGGGTCCGGGTTGATCGGCTCGTAGATCGACACGATCGGCTCGGCCACTTCGAAGAGGGTGACGCCGATCGCGTTCTTGACCTTCTCCGCGTCGAGACCGATGCCGGCGGTCATCCTGGCGAGCGCTTCGCTGCCCAACTCCCCCTTGGCGTACAGCTCGATAGCGGAGCGGGTCTCAGCCTCCGCGTTTTGCAGGACACGTGCAGTGGTCTCGCGGGCAGTCACCAGCCTCGGCCCAACGACGACGTTCGCGACGTCGAAGAATCCTTCATTCGGGTCGCCGAGCAACTTCGCCCACCGTCCTGCCAACGATCCACCGACCTGGAAGCCGAACGACACCTTGGCGCCCAGCATGGCGCTCATCTCGAGCTTTGCGGCAACCAATCGGTCGTTCAACCCCAGGGTGCGGTCCAGTTCCGGGGTGCAATCCTTGGTACTCACGTCCCGCCTCAGGGGAACCACGTTCGCCAGGCGCCCCTGGGGGCCGCTCCGGGCGATGAAGCCCACCCGTTGGTCGTTGGTGCCGACGCACGTGACCACGAAGTCGATCGACGGACCACCTTCGAGTGCGAGCTCGAAGGTGCCCAGCACGTCGGCCTTGATGGCGAACGCCAGCACGGACGCGGCAGGACCCATCGGAACCGGAATTGTCTTCAGGCCGAGGGCCTTGCTGCACTCGGCCGGCACCGCGACCGATGCCTGGATCTTGCCCGAGAAGCTGACCGTCAACTCAGACGTGTAGCCCGCGAGCATGAACACGTGCTCGGCGCGGGGCGCTGCGTCAGCGTCGATCAGAGCAGAGAAGTCGAACTGCGGATGGAGTTCGTAACGCGGATCCGGCCCCTTCAGCTTGGCGATCGCCGCTTTGAGCTCGGCTTTGCAGACGACCGGGCTCGCCGGGTTCACCTGGGTCCGGACCAGCGCACGGGTCAATTCGGTTCCCACCCCACGGCTGCGGTGGCGGGCGACCTGGACGGGGGTTCCGTCGGGACCGACCACGTTCATGACGACGTTCGTGACCGGATCCTCGCACTCCTCGACCGGCGAGCCGTCAGGGCAAGAGGTCACCATCTCGTAGCTCTCGGGCACGACGCCAGCGCGGACAAGCCGGTTGTCGCGGGTCGCCAACTCGTCGGCCGTGGCATCGAGGTCGACGGGATCGGGCGCCCACTTCATCCGCGCGTAGAGGTCCGTCAGCGCCAGTCCCTGGACGGTCACCAGGCTGTAGGTCCGGCCGTCGGCGCCCACCCGCTCGACCGCAGCCACGACCTCACCGGCGATGCCGTTCGACCCGCTGCTGAGCAGCTTGGCTCCAACGGCGGGGGCGGGGCCGCGCAGGACGTACGGCATCCGGACGGCACCGGGGTCATTGGGCTCCTCCGGCTCGTCGTCGATGTCAACGTCGGTGTCGACGGGGACGAACGCGCGGTCCTTGAGCTCCTGCCAGGTGAACGGCCCGACAGCCTCGTCGGTGACGAAGGAGTCCCGTTGGTCGAGGAAGTCGACGCCTGGCGCAGCGCCGGCCAACGGGAAGGCGATCGACGACGGCGCCACGACCGTCACGTCGGGCTGGGGTTGAACGGTGTAGACCTCGGCCGTGGCGGCCAACGCCTGGCCCGGAACCCGAGTCGCCACGACGATGCCGCCGACCTCGTCGGTTGCCGTCACCCGGAACCGGCCACCGCCGAGATCATCGACCTGGAACGCTGTGGTGTCGCCGAGCACCTCGGTGGTTACGCCATCGGGAACGTCTGCACCGGTGGGTTCGCCGTCGACGTAGGACCCGACTCCGATCTCGACGGCCTGGCCGGCTCCGGTGAACATCACCGACGGCTCGGTGTAGGCGTATGTCGTGGCCGGCTCCGCAGGCGGCACCGTGGAGGTGCTCGACGTGGATGTGCTCGACGTCGTGGTGGACGTGGGTTGGTCCGGTTCGGGGACGCACGCGGCCACCACCAGGCACGCGCCGAACAGTAGGAGAAACGTCGTGGCGATCGACCCACGCCAATTACCGCTGCCGGTCCGGAAACCTCCCGGAAGCCGTTGCCCTCTATCTCGTCCGATCATGTTTCGGCTCCCAGCGCCCAGGAGGCGGCTTCTTCGACCAACCCCCGATTTCGGGAACGTAACGACCACGTCTAACGGCGGACTAACAGCCGGTTGCACGAGGTCCGATTCATCGGCGATCAGGTCCGTCCTGGCTCGCGGAGCGAGGTCATCGCGGCGATCCGGCGCTAGGAGAGCCTGGATCGATACCGTGGGCCGTGTGACCGTGGTACTCGTGCTGGGGACCTGCGCCGTGCGGGTCGATGACGCACTGGTTGAGCTCAGCCCCGTCCAGCGGATGTTGCTGACCCGGCTGGCGATAGCCCGACCCCACGCAGTGCCGCTCGACGACCTCGTCGACACCGTGTGGGCCTCGGAGCCACCCGCCACCGCCCGCGCGTCGATACACAACCAGGTCAGCCGGATCCGATCGCGCGTCCACCACGACGCCATCACGACCGATGGCGACCGGTATCGGCTGGAGCTCACCACGGACGCAGAGGAGGCGACCGACGCGCTCAGTCGGGCTGAGAGCCTCCTGCAGGACGGGCGTCCGGGGTCGGCTCTCGACGTGGCACAGGCTGCGCTCGAGCTGTTCCGGGGGCCGCCGCTCGATGACCTCGATGGTCCTGACGCGGTCCCGCACCGGATGCGCTTCGCGGAGCTGCAGCGAGCATTGGAGACCGTCCGCCTGTCGGCCGGCGTCTTGGACGGGCGGATCAACTGGGCGGTCGTCGAGGCAGAGCGACTGGTCGCGGCGACCCCTCACGACGAACAGCGTTGGTCGCTGCTGGTCCGGGCGTTGCACGTTGCAGGTCGACCCGGCGACGCCCTCGGCGCCTATGACCGAGCCCGCCGGGCCATCGCAGGTGGGCTCGGACTCCCTCCGGGTGAGGCGCTCCGAGCGGCCGAGGCAGCCGTCCTGGGCCGAGATCCGAGCACGTCACCCCGGTCGCTGCACCACCCGGTAGTCCGCAAGGGTCTCGTGGACCGCGTCGTTGCGCTCGTCGAGGTGGGCGTGAACATCACACTCGTGGGCGAGGCGGGCATCGGGAAGACCTCCGCGATGAACGGCGTCTTCCGGCAGATGGCCCAGCGGGGGACGAAGGTGGGTCGAGCGGAGTTCGTGCCCCAGCCCGGTCGCGCCACCGCGACCCTGGAGGATCTACTCCTCGACCTGCAAACCGAGATGGATCCCCAGTTGCCTCCCGTGGCGGCCTTCACCGGGGCCATTACCACGCTGGCCGAAGAAGGACCCGTGCTGCTCTGCGTCGACGACATCGACTACGCAGGTCCCACGTCTCTCGCCGCACTCCGTGCCGCCGCAGGCGTTCCGCTCGTGGTCGTTCTCGCCACGTCGTCGGTGAGCGGTCCAATCGCTTGGGACGAGGGACAGCAGCTGACGGTCGAGCCGTTGACGAGGGCCGAGGTCGACGAGCTCGTCGAACAGCTCAGGGGATCCGCCCTCCGCCGGCCCTTGCTGGACTGGGTCGACACGATGTCGGGCGGCAACCCCACCCTCGTCGAGCACCTCCTCGACGAGCTGGGCTCCGACGCGTCACCCGACAGCGAGGACGTATCGCCGCCGATCACATCGGCCGGCCTCCACGAGGTCGTCCGACGTCGGTTGTCCCGAGTGCATCCGTCGATCAGCGACGCGCTCGACGTCGCGGCAGTCTGCGGCCCGCGATTCCCCGAGTTGCTCCTCCGAAGCCTGGCGTCGGCAGACGGCGTCGACGGCGCACTCGCGGAGGGACTGCTTCTCGCGGGTGAGGCCGTGACGACGGATGGGACCGCCCCCAGTCGAACTCTCGCGTTCCGACATGGAGCCGTGCAGCAGGTGCTCGAGAGCAGTCTCGCTCCGGGGCGGCGCATCGAGATCCACCACGCTGCTGTCGCAGCGTTGGAACGTCTCGACGCACCGGCCGCGATGATCGCCGTGCACGCATTCGCCGCAGCTGAGATCGACCGGCGCGATGCGATCCGCTGGACCAGCGCGGCCGGGGTCGACGCCTCGGCGATCGGCGCCCATGCCGAGGCGGCGAACTGGTTCGAGCAGGCCGCGAGCGTCGCGTCGACGACCGATGACCGCGCCGGTCAGGTGACGGCGATGATCGCATCGGCGGACTCGCTCCGGATGGCCGGATTTCCCGAACAGGAGGTCGCCCTGTTCCGCGCCGTGGACGCGGCCACCGACCTCGGCGATCCGGACCTGATGGCAGATGCCACCTTCGCCCTCCTGCAGCTCGGGGCGACGACGGAGTCGGGTGCAATCCACGAAAGGGCCGTCGCGGCGGCGGACCGGACGCTCACAATCGTTCGGGATCCCGAACGACGAGCCCGGGTCGCTGCAGCGGCGGCCCTCGCGTACTCGCTGACCGAGTCGTCAGACCGGTGCCGGCCGCTCTTCCTCGAGGCAGTCTCCCTCGCGTCCAGAGACGATACGAGGCGGGCCATCCTGCCGTTCGCGTTCCTCGCACTCGGCCACCCGTCCGACCTCCAGCAACGCGAGGAGCTGACCGCCGAGCTCATCGAGCTCGCCCATCGCGACGACGACCCGGTTGCGGCGTTCGAGGGACACCAGCTCGCGTTCTCGGTGGCGATACAGCGCTCGGACGGGCCCCGCATGCGAGCGAGCCTGGCGAGTCTCGAGGCTCTGGTCCCGCGCGTGGGCGACGTCGGCCGACGATGGGCGATCCACTACCACCGCGCGGCGGTGGAACACCTCGATGCCAAGCTGGACGCTGCCGAGAGGTCCGCCGAGACGGCGATGGAGCTGTTTGCCCCGATCTCGCCGTCCCGGGCCTTCGCCACGTACGGAGGACAGCTGCTCCCGATCCGCATCGCACAGGGCCGGCTCGCCGAGCTCCGCCGGTCGATCGAGGCGCTCGTCGCCGATCAGCCTGGTGTCCCTGCCTGGCGTGCAGCGCTCGCGCTGGCGGTGGTGGACGAAGACCGGGACCGCGCGGCGGACCTCACGAACTCGGCGTTGGCCGACGTCGCCGAGGACTTCACCTGGCTGGCCGCACACGTGATCGGCGGACGAGCCGCTTCCCGAGCAGGGTCGGTGCCGATCATCGACCGGTACCTCGACCGGTTGCAGCCGTGGTCTGGGCTGGTGTGCTGGCAGGGGACCTGCTCCTATGGCCCCGTCGACACGGTGATCGCGATGCTGCAGGAGGCGGCTGGTCGCCTCGAGCTCGCCCGCGCCCATGCCGAGCGCGCACGAGAACAGGCGAGCCGCCTCGGGGCGAGCGTGTTCGAGCCCGAGCTGGACGCGCTGCTCGATCGCATCTCCTGAGACGAGCTCCGCGGATTGTCACACCGACTCGATGCGTTCGCCGAACGCGAGCAGCTCGGGATCGGTGGTGACGCGTCGGCGGTACGGGACGACGAGCGCGGTCGCAGCGGCGTCACCCACGATGCGATGGTCGGGTGCACGGTCGTCGCGTTCGTCCACCGCGATACCGCCTCCGGTGAACCGCAGCCGAACGGGTCCAGTCTCAAACCGGGCGATGGTCCCGATGGAGTTGACCCGGGATCTCGGACACCCGAGCCTGGGAGTAGTTCCTCGAAGACGCGTCATCGGGGGCGGCGCAATCCCTTCGGCAGCGCTTGGCTGTGCACGACGACCAGTTCCTTCGTCGCGCGAGTCAGACTTGTGTAGAGCATTCCTTCCCGCCCGAGGTTCTGCGGGAAGCTGCCGGGTTCGACAACCACGACTCCGTCGAACTCCAGGCCTCGTGCTAGCACGGGGTGCAGCGGGATGATCGTTCGACCGTCTCGTTGCCAGGAGTGCTGGAGTTGACCGCGCGACCAGCCCAGCGACCTGAGCTTGTCGGACACTCCCTTCGGCGAGATGCTGATGACGGCAACGATCCCTGGGTCGTGGTGCTTGGCGAGACGATCAGCCTCCTCGATCGTTCGGCCGAGCGATTCGGCCGCCGGAACCTTCTCGATTCGCGGTTCCACTCCATCCCGAATCGAATGAACAACTCGTTCCTCCGCCCTGAGGAGCTGGTTGGCAAAACGAAGGATCTGGCGGGTCGAGCGGAAGCCGGTGGTCAGCAGTTCGGGTTCGAAACCTGCGGTGTCTGCCAGCAGGTCGAGTTCCCCGACGAGGCTTGCCCAGCTCGCGATGCTCCAGTCCGATCGCCGTTGATTCATGTCACCAAATAGCGACATCGATGCGCCGTCGTCGAGCAGGCGCAGCAGGATCCGCCATTCCAGCGGTCGGACGTCCTGTGCTTCGTCGACAACGATGTGATCGAACCTGTCGGATCTCCGGAGCTTCCTGGTGGCCAATGCCGCGCAGGCGAGAAAGGGCAGCGCGTGGGCGTGACGGGCTGCGTTGTCGAAGCTCTTCAGTGCCAAGAGCCACGACGAGAGTTCGGCTCGCTCTGCGGACTTGCATATGGCTGATCGATGGACCTCGGTGTCAGCGACGAGTTCGTTCACGAGCGTCGTCATGTCCTGTTCAGCGTGTCCAGCGAATCGCCGTGCCCGAAGCAGGTCGCGTGCGGCCTGATCGACGACCCTGCCAAGGGCCCATGAGGTGTCCAGTCGCTGGTCCTGTTCGGGTTCCTGCTTCTGCGAAATACCGACGAGTGCACGCATCAACGAGGGCACGCTCTGCACCAAGACTCCCGCCGCGCCGAGCTCCCCCAGTGCCCCAGCGACATGAGATCTGTACTGGTCGGTCGGCCCGACGATGAGCGTCCGCGTTAGCGGAGGCCGGCCGTCGCGCTCGGGGTGAGTCAGGAACGCGGCTCGGTGCGTGGCGATGATCGTCTTGCCGGTGCCCGGCTGACCCTGAACGACGAGAAGTCGGTCGTCTGGCCAGGTGACCATCCGGTACTGGTCGGGCTGGAGCGTTGAGAGCACCGACATGAGGTGCCCGGTCCTGGGCCGTTCTAGAACGGCGCGAACGGCACCCTCAGCGCGCAGTGGTTGTTGGCGCACCTGGCCCGCTGACGTCCGCCCTGGATCTGGCCTTCGATCGGTGGGCTCATATGGCGCCTCGTCCTGAGAGGTGCGCTCCGGTGTAGGTAGGACCGGTGCCTGGTCGACTATTCGCTCGGGCTGAGACGCACGTCGGACCTGGGGCCGAGCGATGGCCGGCGCCTCGGGGACGCTCAAGGTTGCAGCGGCGCTTCGGTCAAAGACGGCTGAGGGATCAGCAGTCGCCTCGATGTCGTCGACGAAGTCCTCGAGGTCGAGGTCACGATGCACGAACGACCGCCGCCCACGAACGTCGTCCGCGAGCTCGTCGGTACTGTCGCGGCCGGCGAAGAACAGCTGCGCCTTCGGTGCCGCCCAGCTGACGACCACCACGCCGTCCTTGTCGTTGTACCACGTTCCGATGTAGAAGCTCTCGGTGAGGTCCTCGTCGGGGGGATCCAGGGCCACTCGGCCATAGATGGGATGAACCGCTCGCAGGGAGACCGAAGCGTGGGGTCCCCGGCCGGTCCAGATGTTGTTCCTCGGAGCGGTGACCTTCAGCTCAGGTTTTCGAGCGACCAGGGCTTTGAGGAATCGCAGGTACTGCTCATTGACGCCGCGCTCGGCGATGAGGTCTCGTTCGTGATCCGCTGGTTCAGTTGGTCCGTCGGTCATCGTCCACGCACCTCCACCACGCACACCGCAACATGTTCCACGGTCAGCTCGCCCTGCCGGGTCGACTCCAACCGAGCTTCCGCCTCTGCAAGCAGACGATTCTGATTCGCGAGCTGGCTTTCTTGAAGGTGGATCACGCCGGTCTTGTCGCGAGTTCGCAGCGTGCTGATTCGCTGCTGGATCTGCCGGACCTTTCGCGCGTGAGTCTCGCGGAGGCTGATTCGCCGCGTTTCGACGAGCGCTTCGTTCTCGGCGGCGAGACGTGTCTCCTCCGCCACTTGGCGACGGCGGAGGTGACGGACCAGCAGTTTCATCAGCGGCTCGAGGTCCCAGCCATCGGGTACGGGGCCGGGCAGGAGTTCGCCCTCGGCGAGAGCGGCAAGCAGACCTGCCCCGACGTCCGCCGGTGCCTCGATTCCGTCCTTCGATACTTCGGCCGTCCAGAACTCGGACTTCGGCCGGGCCCCGGTCCAGTTGGCCAACGCGAGCGTGACGAGGTAGCGACCAATTGGAACGATGTCCGACTCGTAGACAACCGACGCGAAGCGGGCCTGTGAGGCGCCAGGCAAACGCAGAGCGGCGCGGACCAGCGGATGGGTGGCTCCAAGGAGGTCGGAACCGCTCGTCCGGGCGAGCTCCTGATCGAGACACAGCTGGATCTCCGCCTCGTTTCGAAGCTGGCGGGCAAGGTAGTCCAGTTCGTGTGACGACCTCTCCCCAGCTGCCTGGACGCCCCTCAGCTGAGTTTCGAGGTACTCGTTTCCGCGAAGGCGCGCCCACCGCTTCGTCGCGTCAACCTCGAACAGTCCGCCGGGGGTCTGCGCAACCCAGTCCTGGAGCAGGAGCACAAGTTCGGATTGCCCGATGTACCGACCGCTCGCGAGCAGATCCTCCTCCAATCCATCGATCTCCGCCTGATCGGTTGAGGACAGGAAGGTCGATGCCGCTTCCACCTCGTCGCGGGCCAGCCGCTGCTCCTCCAAGGCCGTGAGCATCTCTTCCAAGCTGCTCTCGCACTGCTCCGTAGACAACTCGAATTCCCCCATCGTTCGACGGAGATCTGCGATTTCGGATTGCAGGATCGGTTCCAGCTCCCCGATCGAGTCCTCGAACACACCGATGCGTTGATGAACGCGTTCGACGATGTCAGTCTCGATGGTTCCTGGCGTGTGGAAGTTGAGGACAAGGAGCTTGTCTTCGGTCTGCCCGAAACGGTCGATCCGTCCGATTCGTTGCTCAACCTCCATCGGGTTCCACGGGAGGTCGTAGTTGACGATCGCAGACGCGAACTCAAAGTCGAGACCCTCGCTCGCGACTCTGCTCGCAAGCAGCACCTTGAACTCGTCATGTCGAAACTGCGCCATGATGCGATGCCGTTCGTCCCTGTCGACGTCGCCGTGCATCACCGCAAGGGAGAACCCGCGAGCGCGAAGCCGACCCGCTAGGTACGCCAGCGCTTTGCGCGAGAACGTAAAGACAATGACTCGGCGGCCGGAGGCGACGACGGGTTCGAGTCGCTCGACGAAGGCGTCGAACTTGGTGTCCACGTCACCGAGGGCCCGGGCAGCATCGACCACCTCCGGCGGGGGAAGGTCATCTGGGTCGGGGCCGTCCGTTCCGTCGTCAGGGTCCATGTCGTCACCGGTCCAGGCGCGCCCGTCGAAAGCAAGGACGTTGTCGCGCGCCGCCGGGAGGCAGGTGCTGGCAAGGCGCAACGGCATCTGGGTGACGAATCCGATGGGAAGTCCGAGTCGTCGGGCACGGTCCCGTTGCCACTTGTCGATGGCTTGGTAGAGGGCGGCTTCGGTCGTCGTCCATTCGACGGCGATGGGAATAGCCTCTCGAACAGCCTTGTGGTCCTGTACCTCGACCTTCCTCGTGCGTGTGACCACCGCCGACAAGGCATGTAGTTGCGATAGGAGTCGCTTCACCTCGGCGACGCCGGCATGGTTCAGGTGGTCTTCTGCCAACAGCCGATCGGCCTCCGCGTACTCAGGGCGTCCGACTATCGCTGGACCGAAGGTGAGGTCGCGGATCGAGTGCAACCAGGTCCGTCGTGTCTCGTTCGACACCTCACGGTCGAACAGCGACGCGCTCACTCGGTTGAGAACTGCATTCGGTTCGAGTCGCTCTTCCAACACCCATCTGTCGTCGAACTCGCCGGGGGCCAGTAGCTCGAGGAGGTTGTAGAGGTCTTGGTTGCCGAGGTTCAACGGGGTCGCTGACAGGAACACGAGAGCGTCCGTCCAGTCGGACAACAACGCTCCGAGCGCGTAGCTACGGGTGCCAGCGTTCCGAAACGCATGTGCCTCGTCGGCGATTACGAGATCCAGCTGCAGGGAAAGCTCGCTCAGTCGTTCGAGACCCTTCCAGACCCGGAGTCGCTCTAGGCTGCAGATCCAATGACGGCGCCGCGGCAAACGGTCCTGTTCCACCTGCTCGAGAAGTTCATCCAGCCCCGGGCGATCCAACTCGGAGAGCTCGTATCCGAACCGTTCACGCATCTCCGCTCGCCACTTCGGCACCAGCATCGACGGGCAGACGACCAGCACACGGCCCGCCTGATTGCGCGCATCCAGCTCCGTCCACACCAGACCCGCCTCGATGGTCTTCCCCAAACCCACCTCGTCTGCGATGAGCAACCTCAATCGCCCCGCAGACAACAACCTGATGATCGGACGGAACTGGTAAGGCCGAAAGATCGTTCGCGTCGCCCGAAACGAGTAGACCGTGTCAGTGAGGTGCTCCCGGAGCTTCGCCCGGGTCAGCGTTGCGGCGAATCGGTTCGCATCGGCAGGAGGACGGGCGATCCACTGAAACGGATCATCGTCGATTTCGGGACTGAGCAGCGAGGACTCAGGCACCATCCTGGTGCTGCCATCAAGCCGGATCTCATACCACCAGGTGCCCGCATCGAAATCGCGGCTGCGCACAGAAGCTTCCTGGCCGCCACCTCGCGTGAGAACGCTCGATCCAACCTCGAACCTTGGCCTCGGGACCACATCGGCGACGCTCCACCACTCGGCGAACCACCCATACGCCTGAATGAGCGGGTGGCGGTCCGCCGCCTCCCAGTTTGCATTGATCATCTCCGCTGGCGCCGAGCCATGCATGACCGCCATCACCGCATCGCCGTGCTCGGTCACGAACGAATACACGCCAGCTGGCAGGGCAACATCTCCTCGCTGCACAATCCGGACCTCAGCCGCAACGTGGAACCCTGAAGGCAGGTCCTCACCAACCACAAGCAGCCTTCCTGGCTGGGAATCGGCGAGGAGCCGAGCGCTGTCTCGGATCACAGGGTGATACGACAGCTCCGATTCACCCACGGATCCGCTCCTGATTGCACGCAACGCGATCGCGCGAGCAGCGGAACGCCACCACCAGAGCATGGGAAATAGTCACTGCGTTGCCTCCAGTACGCCGCTCGCGATGAGCGCGTCGAAATGCTGCTGCACCTGCGTCGCGACACCGCCACCTCGACACAAGACTTCAAAGCTCGATGGTCTTGTCGTAGGCGGCGTTGGTCTTGTTGGCGCTGTTTAGGAGTACGTCGTGGTTGTCGACGATCACCGCCTTGGCGTGGAGCTTGGCGTCGGGTGGATCCCGGTGCACAAGCGGCCAGTGGTACGCCCGATACTTCGCGTGGGCATGGGCCCTGCCGCCACCGAGGTTCTCGGGGGATTCGAGGATGAGGCTGACCTTCACGCCGCGCGCGACCGCCGCGTCCAGTACGGCGATCACCGATGCCATCTAGTAGGCGGCGAAGCTGACGCCGCGGTCCCGGCGCAGCTGACGAGGCGCGTCGGGTGGCGACGACGAAGGCGTGACCTCATTGACCGCCCAGATTCGGTCGCGACAACGAACCACCCGGCTGAGTGCGGACACGCGGGTCTCAAGCTCCAGAGTCGACTGACGTGGCCCGTTTAACTGGCGAATCCCTCCTACCTCGCATCCAACAACCGTAAACGACGGGACTGACAAGCTCCGCCAGAAGAAGGGAGCACTTGGCGAGGCCCGTGGCGAGATCCCGACATGACTCACAGCAGCGGCACCTGAGAAAGGTCGTCGAACGTCTCGGCCGAGTCGGGCAGTTGGCGAAGCAACTCGGAGTCTCCGGTGAGTACCACCACTGGGCCGTCGATGACCCGCCGTGTGACGAGGGCTACAAGGGCGGGTATCTGGGCATCCCGTTCGATCGACTCGACCCAGTGGACCGTCCAACCGCGTCGCTCGACCGCAGTCGCGAAGGGGACGAGCTGGGCGATTCTCGGCATCACGATCTCGACGCTGCGAACCGCGCGGCCTCCAGCCACCGTCGCGCCAAGCCCCGCGATATCGAGTCGGCGTCCGGCGAGCCACTGGTGCATCCAATACTGATCAGCAACTACCGCTACCGGGGAGTCCTCGGGCGCGCGTCCGTCGTCCCGCGAATAGCTCAGACCAGAGCTCAGTCCGTGGTCGGGTGCGCCAGCCGAAGGGTCATGCTGCGACGGGCTGGAGTTGCCTTCATTGGCAATCGGAAGCGGCAGCGGCAGCTTCGGCGCCGGCGCACCTGGGGCCATCGCCAGGTGTCCGTAGCCGGCCCACTGGCATGCGAATCCGACGTGGGGGTGAACCGCTACGACGTTGCGCACGATCGGGATGCCGCTCAAACGGATCCGGGCGTACTTCTCGTGAAGCTTCACCGCCTCTGTCTCCACCCAGCTGCGCCCGATGTACTTCGCGTCGAAGACAGTGAGCCATGGTGTCCCTCCCTCCCGAAACACGACGACGTCGGGGGTGGCGAACATCTGCTGGCGGGTCGGATCAGGGTGGGGCACATACTCGAGTCCCATCCAGCCATCGCCGCGGCTGTTGATCACCGGTTCGAACGCAACATGCACCGGACCAGGAAACGTGACCGTCGTGCCCCGGGGAAGCTCGAGGCGGCGCCGGCGCCCTGGCAACGAGACTGCGAGCTGTTCAAACCCCGCCCCTGTTGGGGGACCGTACCGCTCTGCCGCCGCAACCAGTACCTGGAGGTACACCCAGTACTCGAACAGGCGTGAGAGCGCCGGGACGCCGAGTCGAAGTTCGCCAGGGCCCTCAGTGGCTGCGAGCTCTGGCCGGTTGAGGATCTGATGGACTGCGAGGACGCGACCGTAGCGGGGGTCAGATCGCATCCCCCAGGTGACCCGGCGTATGGGTTGGCGCGAATGAGAGAAGACCGGCTCCCGTAAGAGCGAGTCGATCCGTCGCGTGATGTCATCCGCTGAAGGGTCTCGTCGAGCGTGACTTTTCAGCAGCTGAAGGGTCACCGCAGTCATCTGGTTCTCAGGCGTGTCAGTCGATCGCTGCAAGGTCCGAGTCATCGCTGAACGGCCCCACACACCAGCTCGGACCACAGCCGGCTGGAGCTCCTGGGCGCGCTTGACCTGGTCGAGCCGGCGAGTGGTGGTTCCAACGACGAGCTGTTCATTCGGACGATCGACAACCTTGCGGACTGAGGCGTCAACTCGACGCCACAGTTCGCGCGCCGTCGGGATGGTGGCGTGGACGCTGCTGACCCCGTTCGGGTCGAACACGAGATCGGTCCACACGCGCTGAAGATCCGCTCTCAGCTCTCGATACGCCGGCTCGGAGAGCTTCCCGGGGACGAGTTCGACCTCGCCCAGCTTGACGCCGTCCACGGTGATCTCGACCAGGCCGACGTGACCGCTGAGCTGATCGTCGGCCGCAGGACGAATCATGACTGCGCCTGCCCGGTCCGACGTGACCCGAGAGAACCCGACGTTAACGATCTGGTCCGGAGGAAGCCCGCGGACCTCGATCGTTTCGGTTTCCAGCACTCGCGGAGCGACTGCGCTGGGAGCGAGCCGCTTCCACCCGGTCCGGGTTCGGACCTCGACTACTCCAGTCACCGAAGCAGACCGATCCGAGCATCTGTCCCGTCGATGAACTCGTCATCGGAAGTCGCGTCATCAAGCCATCGCGACACGACGAGCGCGGACCTGGCGCACCCAGCGCCGTTCAACGCCTCCTCCAACTCGACAAGTCCGGGTTCGAGGTCTCGCTTGAAGCCGCGGATCTTCGGGATGACACGCTGGAGGACTCCAACGTCCAAGCTCAGCGTCGGATCGAGCAATCCCTTCGAGTTCGCTACAAACCGTTCGAGCTCAACGTGGGCCCGCTGACCAACTCCAATCCCGACGGACTGGAGGATCTCGCCGACGTCTACGAGGAATTCATGGTGACCGGCATCGGGCTCACGCACACAGATCCGATCCCACTCGCGAAATGGCACGGACCACGGCTGCACAGAACGGCTGCTCGGTCGATGATGGGCGTCAGAGATCGCGACAGACAGTTGGAGCACGTTCGCTCGATCGAGCACGCGCTCGGACAGGACCCGAGTGGTCTCATCGACGTTGACCGTCCCGATCACGATCAGATTCGGCGGGAACGGGAGCGAGGGTGGCCACTCGTGACCGTTGTCCGGATTCGCTCCAGCGGAATAGAGCGGGATAGCTGTGATCTCCGATCCCGATCGTGCCTCCTCGATCGCCGAGAGGTACTCGGCGAGGTACTGCTCGACCGGCGCAAGGTTCATCTCGTCGAGCAGCACGACGTGCAGCTGATCAAGGTTCCTCTCACACTGGCGAGCCACCTCGGCTAACCAGCCGGGCTCGAACCGATTGCTCAGCGGGTTGACCGATCCGAGCACTTCGGATTGGTCGATCCAGTCTGGTCGAACCGCGATTCGACGGAAGCGACCATTGCGCGTGTCGGCACCCAGCGCCGCGGCAAAGAGCCGCGCAATCGTGCTCTTCCCAGAGCCTGTCAACCCGGCCAGGATCACGAACGGCTTCGTCTTCGCCGCCACGAGCAGTCGGCGGACATCATCTGGATCGAAGTGCAGTTGCTGAGTGCAGAACTTGACCAGATGTGCGGCCAGCGCTTCCTCCCCTTCAGCGAGCGACCAGCGGTGGACGCGCTGGCTGTCGATATCTGTCAGCAGTCCGTCAGCCAGGCTGAGTGCTGACATCACGTCGCGGGAGTCAAGCGCGGACTCGGCCTCGGACAGTCGAAGTTCGAGCTCATCGATGGCGTCGGGATGGATCAGATCGCGTTCGAGATCGAGTGTCTCGTGGGCCAGGCGGATTCGTTCCTCAACCTCTTGACTTCGTTGATCCGCGATCGAGTCGAGTCGCTCCAGCGACCGCTGAACAACGGATGAGTCAACCGGCTTCTCCGGCCGCGACGACAGCTCCTCGAGATACTCGGCGAGCTCAACCATCAAGCTGGCGGGTGCCCCGAATCGACCGAGGTCCCCGCGAACGCGTTCGAGCTCCCCGATGGCGTCCGCCCGACGGACTGTTCTCAGCTCGCGATCCAGGGCCTGAACGAGGCTCTCCGCATCGGCGTGTTGGCCCGACGAGAGAAGATGGGCGGCCTCGTCCAGCCGCTCCTCCCACTCCGCAGGGAGTGGCCCGGAGCTGGCTGCTGACCGAAACCTCGAGATCGTGCTGGCCACTACCTCACCGCGACGGCTCTGCTTGCGCTGATTCTCCAGCTGCTCGACCAAGGCCTCCGCACCCGCGACGTCGTGGTCGAGCAGCAGCAGCTCAATCTCGTCGCAATCGACGTCGACCGCTCGGAGCTTCGAGACACGGTCGAGCACCGAAATCTTCCGATCGTTCACTGCCTGAAGTGCCGGCACCTCAAGACCCGTTGCTTCTGCCCACCCATCAATCAGCGTGGCGAGCCACGACAGCTCGGAGTCCTCCAGCCCGACCACGGCTTGGTCGAGCCGCTCAGCGGCTCGACCCTGGGTTTCCACAGCGAGCAGATCGACCTCGTCTCCATCGCCGTCGGTATCAAGCACCGCTGCGAGCAGTACCGGTGCGAGCAGCCCGAGCTGCTCGGTGACGACCTCCGGTACCGACGCCACGGGGTCGGGCGTCTCCCGATCCACCCAAGGCTCCACCAACCGCTGCACCCCGACGACTTCGTTGACTCGAAGCACGCACTCGTTCGCCCGCTTGAGCATCTCGTTCCAGCGGCGCGAGTTCTCGTCGATGCCCTCGCGCTTCATCTCCTTCTCGTAGGAGCGTTCGTCGAACTCGAACCGCTCAGCTCGGCGGTTTTCGTGGAGGGCAGAAACGACCGGTTGCAGCTCGCTCTGCAGGTAAGCCCACACGTCGCGTTCCGCAGGCAGCCTGCTTCTGCCATAGCTGTCGAGGCTGAGATGCTCATCGAGATCGTCGAGAAGCCTCCGGAGCCGTCGCCCTGCAGCGACCCAGGCTGCGGGTGGGACAGGCAGTCCCTGGTGCGACAGCGTCGTGATGCCCGCCATGGCGTCGCGAAGAGGCTGTGGAACGGTGTCTGGCAGGTTGAACGCGTGGCCGAGCGGCGGGGCACTCCCCGCTGTGACCACGAGCCACCAGTCCAACACGATCGCCGCGAGGTCGTCGCGTGCCATACGGGCGATGGTTCTTGAGGACGCCTCAACGGCCTCGGCTGGCTCTGGTGCTTCTGCCACGACTGCGGACAGGAGCTCAAACGCGTTGAGTGCCTCCGCTGACGTAACAGGATCGTCGCCGCGCACAATTCGAACGAACTCGTTCACTTCCCCTCACTCTCCTCGCCGGAGCCCGTCCAGAAGAGTCTGGGCCCACCGACGGATATCCGGGCTCAGAGATACCACAGGGCTGTGACAAGGGGACCCAGATACCCCGGCTACAGCACCGGACCGGGGCACCCCCGAAGTTGCGCTCGGTTCACGCCGCCTTCGGCCGGGGGAGGCGTCCGTGAACCTAGCTTGTAGCCGGTCCGCCACACGCGCTGGCGCGTGTCGCGTTGATCGACGGGTGGCCCCATTGCCCATCGATCCCCGAAACGCTCGTGACGATCAAGCGCCCCGAGCGGCTCTCGGTCCCTCACGGAGACAACAATGCAGAACCCGACGAGTTCCGAGACCAGATCGCCGCACGGGCCGCTACGCCATGCGCCGCACCCAAGGCTGGACCGAAAAGAAGCGATCTGGGGAACGTGTCGAGCGATACGAAGGCCCCGCCGAAGCCGGGATCGTTCGCTACCCACTCAAACCCGCACTCGATGCTCTACCCCGACGACGTGCCGTTGAACCTGAACCCGCCGGACCCCTCAACCGCACCGTCGTGTTGCTCTCAACGCACCATCGAGGTGCCCGAAGAAGCCCAAGGCAAGCTGCGCCAGAAGTACCGGTGGGGATCCGACGACTGGATTCGCGACTACGCGCGACGCACCTACGTCGAAGCCTGGTTCGGTGAGCTGCGCAACCCGGCGCTCGGCGCGCTCGCCCGCGCAAGTTCTGCATCGTCGGGATTATCAAGGTCACCCTGATGCTGGCCGCGCTCGTCGCCGCGTCCAACGCCCGACGCCTCGCGAACTGGGCTCAACGAACCGGTATCGAATCAGATGACTCCGCCATCGCCCCGGTCAGCGACGACGACTGGGCATTCGAAGAGCTCAACCCGGCGGACACGAGCCGCACCGACCCGCCGGCACCGGTCATCCCAATCCGCATCTGAGCCCGGCCCGCCGGGCCAACACCCATGCCCCGGAACGCCTCGACGAGGTGACCGGGGCTTCTTCATGTCTGGCGACAGGTCGACCCGGACCTCACCGCGGCGATCGAGCCCCGGATCTGGCCCCGAACGCCACGACACCCCGCACGAGGCGGGGTTTCGTGAACAGTGCGGGCCCACTTTCGTGAACCCTCTTGGTGGCGGGGCAAGATTTGAACCTGCGACCTTCGGGTTATGAGTCCGACGAGCCTCGTGCCGGGCGGTGCCGTCGAGTGCCCTTCTGCCCTGTGTTTTCGGGGGTTTCGGCCTCTGGCGGTGCCGTCTCGTTCCGGCCCGTTCCGCCGGTTTCTACCGGATCTGGCAGAAGATCTGGCAGACGTCGCGATGCAGGATCAGTGTCGAGCAGGTGGGCGTTGGAGGCTACCGAGCCGTTCAGCGGGTACACATGGACGATCCCCTCGTCAGTGATGTCGACGACGACCGCAACCGCGACCGCAGCTCCCGAGCCGGCGACGATGTGCCGCCCGGGGACGATGCGGGATGGGTCAGGGGCCTGGTCGAGGAACGTCCAGGGGAGGCCGGTCTCGTCCATCGTCTGTAGATCGATGCGCAGGTCGACGTCGACAGTGGTGGCCATGACACATTCTCCTCGGTCAGTCGCTCTCATGGTACGGGTTGGTTCGCTCGACATGTTCGGCAGTCCGAAGCTTGTCGATCCAGAGGTCGAGGTCACCGCCGAACGCGAGCGTGACATGGGGTGTGCGGAAGGTGGGCACGATCTGGAACCCGACCTCCTCGAGCACCGACGGCCGGTAGAGGCGCAGGACCGGGAACCGTTCGAGTCGATCGGCGGCGAGGTCTTCGACATCGGTCTCGTTGCGGGCGAAGAAGCCCGACAATCCCCAACGGTCCCAGCCTGGGTAGCGGCGTCTGAACTCCTCAGCCTGCAGACGCGATGAACCCTCGATCAGATCGTCGGCCCGCACCACGATGACGGCATCAGCCGGCAGCGGAGCCCGCCGAATTCGAGGCACTCGTTCGACCACCGACCCAGCATGACATCAGGCACCGACAGCGGCGCACAGCGCAGCGCCGGCCAGCCGCCCCGACAAGCGCCTGGCAACCGCCTAGACCCGCCGGGTCGACGCGGTGCGGTCGCTGACCTTCGGTGCCGGCTCGTAGACGTGACGCAGGTCGGTGATCGTGGTGCGATCGGGGTCCGACGCATTCCGTCGCCCGCGACTTGGCGTTGCGCTACAGCGTCGTGTTGACGCCGGGCGTGCCGTCGGCGTGGGTGAACTCGACGAACTCCGCGTCGGTGTCGATGCGGACGTTGTGACCCGGACGGAGGCAGTAGGCCTGCCCCGCCGACAGCTTCTCCGTAGCGCCGTCCGTGTAGCGAACGGTGCAATTGCCCTTGAGGACGTAACCCCAGTGGGGCTCCTGGCACGCTCCGTCGGGAAGGTCGGCGAACATCTCGGCGGTGTCGAGCCCGGCCTTCCACTGCTCGAGGGCGATGATCATCCCGCCGTCCACGGCGCGGTTCTGCTGGCCGACGCCGTCCTCCTTGAACGCAATCTCGGTGTTGTCGCGAGTGAAAGTGCTCATCTGAATCCTCCTTCGGTTGGGACCGTCACCCGGTCCTTTCGACGACCGTAAGCCTTGAACTCGAATGCAAGGTCAAGCCCTTGACCCTGTACCAGGGTGCAAGGTTTAGGCTTGGCGGTGTGAGGATCTCCGAGCTTGCCGAGCGTGTGGGTGTGGCCACCTCGACCGTTCGCTTCTACGAGCGAGTCGGGTTGCTGGCCGGGCCGGCCCGCACCGCGTCGGGCTACCGCGACTACGACGACGCGGACGCAGCGCGTCTGCTCTTCATCGCTCGTTCGCGGCGGATGGGCCTTAGCTGTGAGCAGATCATCGAGCTGCTCCCGATCTGGGACGGCTCCAACTGCGCCGGCGCGCAGGAACGAGTCCGCCAGCTCATCGCTGACAAACAGCACGAGATCGCGGCGCGAATCGCGGAGCTCGAGGAGTTCGCTTCGCAGGTCGAGATCGTGGAGGCCGGGCTCGAGGCGTCACCGCCGCCCCCCTCATGCCGCACGGACCTGTCCTGTTGCGTGCCCGAGACCGACACCGTGCCCCATCTCCTGGAGCTGGGAGCGAAGCGGAGATGAACCAGCTGCAGGCGCAGGGCGAGGCCTGGAACATCGTCCGCGGGCGGCGGGGGCGGCGCTCGGTCAGAGCGAAACGAAGCGGTCGGCGAGGGCGGCAAGGACCGGGTCGGTGATGGCCCGGCGCCGGTAGGGGAACGCGAGCGCGAGCTCGGCGGCGTCGGCCACGGCGATGTGATGCCCGTGTCCGCCAGAATCGCCGGGGCTCACGGTCAGTCCGTCGGCATCGAAGACGAACTGGATGGCGCCGAACGGAAAATGCAGCACCCAACTATCCGGAGGTTGCTGGGGCGAGCGGACCCAGCCGCGGAGCACAGGTGACGCGAAGCGCCACATGATCTCGAGGTCCGCCGACGGGATCGTGAAGGTCGTCCCGACCGCTCGAGCGATGTCGTCGCCGTGAGCGAGCAACTCGCCGAGCAGGTTGCCCCACCCGCCAGCCATCGTTATGGGCTGCCCGGCGTGGAACGGGAACTCCTGGGTCGGCTCGATGAGCGCGACGACGGTGTCGAGGAAAGCGAGCTGCTCCTCGATCGAGACGACCGCCGCCGGAGCATCGACGCCCAGCGTTTCGATGTCGCGGGCGTTGCTCGTTGCCACCTCGGCCGGAGTGGCTGCCCGTTGACGATCGACGGTGTAGCGCAAGAACACCGACTGGACATGGGCGACGACTTCGCCGACCGTCCAAGACGACGACGGTGCAGGCGCCGCCAACTGCTGCGCGTCCAGATCGTTCACCACCGCGACGAATCTCTTCGTGTGGACCCGCACGAGTTCGAGGCCCTCGACATGGGCACGCTCCAGCGTCATCGCTCCCGTGAGCTCGGTCATCGCCATCCCCCTGTCGCCATTTGCTCCGAACCGGAGTACCTGTAACTCTACTCCGGTTCGGAGTAGAGTCAATGGAGTGGCACTCACTTCAACGTCCTACGCCATCCTCGGCCTTCTCGACATCCGAGAGTGGTCCGCCTACGAGCTCACCCAACAGGCCCGCCGCTCGCTCGCCTTCATCTGGCCGATGTCCGAGACCCAGCTCTACGCCGAACCCAAACGACTCGCCACCGAAGGCCTGATCACCATCACCGCCGGGCGCGCCGGGCCCCAGAGAACCCGCCAACAGCTCCGGATCACCGAGAAAGGGCGCCGCGCCCTGCGGGTCTGGCTCGCCACCGAACCCTCCGCGCCCCGACTCCAGATGGAGGTCCTGCTCAGAACCCTCCTCGCGACCTCGGGCGACAAGGCAGATCTCCTCGCCGCGCTCACAGCCTCCCGATGCTCGGTGCAAGCCACCTACGACGAGGGCATGGAACTCGTCGCCGCCTACGACGCCGGTGACAACCCGTTCCCCGAGCGCCTCCACGCCAACATCCTGTGGATGACCTACACCCACGACCTACTCGTCCTCACGCTCCGGTGGATCGACTTCGCCACCGCGGAGGTTCAACGCTGGGACGACGCCCACCACGACCACAGCCCCGACGCCGCCCAGGCGCTGATCCGGTCGATGCTCAACGACAGGACCCGAACCGGCCACCCAACCCTCCTCCTCTCCCCTGCCGAGGACCCGCCTGACCGACAGAACACCGACACCGACAACAGCCGCTCCTGAGCCCAGGCCCGTTCGTCGACGAGTCCCCGCTCCGCACGAGAGGTCAAAGGTTGTCACCTAGGTTGACTAGGTATAGCGTGCCTAGGTATGAGAGCAGACATCCTGAAGGGCCACCTCGACCTGCTGCTGCTGGCGATCGTGGAGGATGGCCCGTTCCACGGCTACGCGGTCATCGAGGAGCTGCGCCGGCGCACTGACGGCGCCATCGATCTCCCTGAAGGGACCATCTATCCGGCGCTGCACCGCCTCGAGCGAGCAGGGCTGCTGACCAGCTCCTGGTCAGAGGTGAACGGTCGCCGCCGCCGCAGCTACACGATCACCTCGCCCGGCAAGAAGGCAGCCCGGGAGAAGCGCCGGGAATGGTCGACCTTCGCACTCACCGTCCAACGAGTCGTAGGAGCACCGGCATGGCCGACGATGGCCTGATCGCCGCCTACCTGCGCGAGCTCGACTACAGCGTCGCTCGACTCCCCGACCGTACCGAGATCGTCGCCGAAGCCGAGGACCACCTCTGAGAAGCAGTCGAACGACTCGTCGGCGACGGACGAGACCGCGCCGACGCTGAAGCCGAGGCCGTCGCCCGATTCGGCTCAGCCGCGCTCATTGCCCGGATCTGTGTCGTCGAAACGAAACGAGGAGCATCAGTGCCAACCACCCGAACCCGAACGGCTGGCCTCGCTGCACTCCTCACCCCGGTCCTCCTCGTCGTCGGGCACTACCTCAACGTCACCATCGACCGAGGGTTCGGCCACGGACTAGGGGTCGCGCTGCTCACCGCCGCCATCGCAGCATTCATCTACCTGCTGTGGGGTCTGCGCGCCCGCCACGGCGGTCTGGGCCAACTCGGCAAGACCGCGATGGCGTGCGCGGTCGTCTCGCCCTTCATCGCTATCGCCGGGTGGGTCGGACTGTTCGCCGCGATGGGGTTGCTGACATTTGCGGTCGTCGTGCTCGTCATCGCGATGCTGCGTGCCAACGTCGTACCCGTCGTCCCTCTCGTGCTCCTTGCCGCCGGGCCCATCGGTGTGATCGTCCTCGTCGCGGGGATCACCGCGTCCGGCGACGACGCTGGCGACGTCGCCGCCTACCCGATGCTCCTCACCGCCGTGGGATACGTGTGGTTGGGGTGGTATCTCTGGCGCGAGCCAGCCGCCGACGCCACCCGTCGGCGCGGCCCGCTCGCCGCCACCTGAACCACTGCCGCACACAGCACTCTGCTGGACCGCGAACGTCCACGCGCCCAAGGCGGGGCGCGCCTCCGCCGGGAGGGAGACCCTCGAAAACACCGAACTCCCGTCCTCCATCGGACGATCCGCGAGGGCAGCCCCCACAAGCTGGTTCTCACCAAGACCGCTGACCTTCATCGCCGAGACACCGAGCGACGGCGGGACGTGCAGGACTCACTCGGCACTGTCGAGCCGTGTCTCGACATCCAGCCGTGTCTCGACATCCACAGGCGACCGCGATCGCTCTCGCCGTCGAGGCGGTCGCGAGCCTGGCAGGCATCCCGACCGAGCGGGCTCGACGCTCGCAGGAACCGCTTCTACCGGCCCCGCCACGACGCCGATCCCCGGAAATCCGGTAGATCTTGAGGCTTTGCCGGTGGGCGCGACCGTTCGGCGGGTCGTTCCACCGATCCTTCTACCGAGTCCCGACCGTCGGGGCCGGAAGAAGAGGTGTCGCCATGAACGGCTACGTCGCACGCAAGGGCAACCGCTGGTACGCGGTGATCTACGAAGGGCTCGACCCGGTCACCGGCCGGGAGATCAGACGCTGGCACCCCGCCGGCACCGACAAAGCCGACGCCGAGAAGCTCGCGCGGCGTCTCGCCCGCGAACTGAACGGTCCTGACGACCGAGGTCGTTCGTTGAGCTTCGGCGCCTACCTGACCCAAACCTGGTTGCCGGCGAAGCGCATCGAGCTGCGCCCGACGACCTGGGACGGCTACCGGCGAATCGTGCACCGCCACGTACTCCCCCGCCTCGCGTCGGTGCCGATTCGGCGGCTCCGCCCCGAGCAACTCGAAGACCTGTACGAGTCGAAGCTCCGCCCGACCGGCGACACACGGCCGCTCGCCCCGAAGTCCGTGTTGGAGATCCACGTCGTCATCCGCGGTGCGCTCAACGACGCGGTGCAACGCGGCTACGTCCGCAGCAACGTGGCGCTGATCGCGAAGGCGCCCCGGCAGCGGCCAGCTGACGAGCAGACGGCGTGGACCGCCGAGCAGCTCGCCACGTTCCTGCGCTACACGGCGGGACACAAGTACTTCGCGGCGATCTGGACCGCCGCGTTCACCGGTATGCGACGCAGCGAACTACTCGGCCTCAAGTGGAGCGACCTCAACGTGAAGCGCGCCAAGGTGTCGATCAACCGGGGACGACTCGACATCAACTACGAGGTTCTCGAGACGCCCGACATCACCCCGCAGATCGGCGCGAGCCGCGGCAAGACCAAGAGCGCCCGACGACCCATCGACTTGGACCCCACCACGGTCGGGGTGCTCACCGCCTGGCGGACCTGGCAGACAGCGGAACGCGCAGCTGCCGGCCTCGAACCCGCCGAGTGGATGTTCACCGACCTGCACGGCGCGCCGATCCACCCCCAGGCGATGTCGCAGACCTTCGAACGGATCGTGCGCCGCGCGCCGGTCCCGACGATCCGGTTCCACGACCTGCGCCACACCCACGCCACGCTGCTCATGGGCGCAGGCGTCCCACCCAAGGTCGTCTCCGAGCGCCTCGGTCACTCACGGGCGAGCTTCACCGAAGACGCCTACAAGCACGTACTTCCCGGCATGCAAGCCGACGCCGCCCGACTCTTCGCGGCGCTCGTCGCGGACCCGGCTTCTACCGGCGACGCCCGGTGGAAGACCCGGAAGAAGACCGCCTGAACACGGTAGAAAGCCGGGCCCACAGGCCCGGCTTCCCTGAAATCACAGTGTCGTTGGTGGCGGGGGCAGGATTTGAACCTGCGACCTTCGGGTTATGAGTTCGACGGCCCCCGTGCCGGCCGGTGCCGCCGGGTGCCGTTCCCCCTTGTGGTTGCAGGGTTCTCGGGCTCTGGCGGTGCCGCCTCGTCCCGGCCCGTACCGCCCGCTTCTCCCGGATCTGGCAGACGATCTGGCAGACGCTCCGATGCAGGCACGAACACCGAACGGTCGCCGAGAAGGTGCGCATTGTCCTCGACCGAGCCGGGCACGTCGCACACGTGCACGATGCCGTCATCGGTCACGTCGACCACCACAACCACGGCGCGCACAGTGCCGGAGCCGGCGACGAGATGAGCGCCCGGCACCACCCGTGACGGGTCGACAGCCGGCCTGCCGTGGACCTTCCTCGACCAGGCTCGATCGCTGTGGTTGTCGTTTCCCATGGTACGGGTTGGGTCGTCGTTCGTGAATGGCAGTGCGCAGTCGCTCGAGCCCGTCGTCCAGTTCGCCGGTGAACGCGATGGTGACGTGCGGTGTTCGGAACGTCGGGACCACCTCGAAACCGCCCGCTTCCAGGTCGGCCACCGCGAACACGGCCAATCGGGAATCGCCGCAGGGGACCGGCGCCGAGATCATCGACGTCGGCGTCGCTCTCGGCGTACATCCCCGAGAGCCCCCAACGGCCCCGATCGGGGAAACGACGACGGAACAGCTCGGCCTGGACAGCGGAATCATCCTCCACGTGGTCCTCGCCGCGCACCACGATCAAGGCGTCGATCGGAATCGGCATCCGCCGGATCCGTGGTACCCGCTCGGTCATCGGATCAGCATCGCACCAGGGTCGGACACCGGCCCGAAGGGCGTGTGTCGCTCAGCGCCGTGCTCACCAAGGTCGAACGGCGGACCGAGACCCCGCAGCATCGGTGGGTCGCGCGTCGAGCACCGGAGCCGGGAGCAGACAGGTCGTCGACGACCGACCGGTTTACCTGGAGTCCCCCGTCGCAAACCATCGCGGTCGCACCGTCAGGGCAGGGGCGTGGCGGAGTCAGGTGTCGTGGTGGTCGTGGCGGTGGTGGAGGTCGGGGACGTGGGGGTGGGCGTGCACCAGGACCTCGTGTTCGTGGCGGTGGGTGTGGCGTCCGGTCACCGGCGGGGAGTGGGTGTGGGTGTGGTGGCCGTCGTCGTGGCGGTGCTCGTGCTCGTGCACGATCGGCTCATGGGTGTGCCCGTGTTCGTGGGCGGACCGTAGGGAGAGTCCGACGCCGAGGATCGCCAACGGAACCGCGACGAGCTGGGCGACGGTGACGGCGTCGCCGAGCACGATCCACGCGACCGCCGCCCCGATGAACGGGGCGGCGGCGAAGATGACCTGCCCTCGCGCGGCGCCGAGGTCCCGGGCTCCTTTGACCCACAGGGTGATCGAGGCGCCGTAGCCGAGCGCGCCGATCACCAGTGCCGCCAGCACCTCGCCCGTGTGCAGCTGCATCGTCGAGGCGAGGACGAGTCCGAGGATCAGGTTCGCTCCGCCGGCGACGAGTCCCTTGGTCAGGGTGATCTGCTCGGGGGACAGCTGATCGATCTTGGAGGTGACCGAATTGTCGAGACCCCAGCAGGCACAGGCGCCGACGACGAGGAGGCCGCCGGTGTCGTAGGAGACACCGGGCTGCCAGACGAGGATCACCCCGGCGGTGCTCACCAGTGCGGCGGCTCCGAGGAGACGGGCGCCGAGGTGTTCGCGAAACAACGTGACAGCGAGCAGGATCGTGGCGACGAGTTCGAAGTTCAACAGCAGCGACGCCGTCGCAGCCGAGGTCCTGGCCAGGCCGGCGACGAGGAGGACGGGGCCCAGCGCCCCGCCGAACAGCACAGCGACGGCCAGGGGCCGCCAACCCGCCGAGAGGGCCTCGACGCTTGGGCGGTGCCGGACGACGGCAGGGGTCACCGCGATCGCGGCACCCAGGTAGAGCAGACCCGCGAGCACCAGGGCCGGCATGTCACCCGCCAGCACCGACGCTGCTGGGGCGGAGGCACCGAAGAGCACCGCCGCTGCCAGGCATCTCGCCACACCGATCCGGGACACCACCCGAGTGTGCCACTCCCCCGGGCCCAGACCCCGGAGCCGAACACCGTGAGGTGCCTAGGGTGGATGGATGGCCGATCCGCTCCTCGATGCCATCGAGAACCTCTCCCACTTCCACCGGGAACACGAGAAGTTCTACGCCCAACACCCCCGCCAGCAGGCCGTCGACCTCCAACGTCACTCACGGTCCCTGGCCGCGCTGGCGGACCGGTGGTCCGCAGTGACGGCCGAAGCGCTCGACGCGCTGAACCCCTACGAGGGCAGCCCCGACCTCAACTCCTCCGACGCCACTCAACTCGACGGCATCCTGTTCATGGAAGGAGAGGGCGAACCGGTCGAGATCACCCGTATCAAACGGGACCTCCGCACCATCGGTGACGACTCCATCGAGACCGGCACCTGGCTCGCCGACGCGATGGACGCCACCTGGGACGCCGCCACGATGCTGCTCGCCTACCCACAGCTCGCCGACCTGCTCGGCGACCGGCACCGCATCATCGCCAACGACCGACAGGCCGCATCCATGAGCGCGCTCGCCGGGCGTTCGCTGCACCGCGCCGCCGAGCTGCTCGACCACATCGACTTCACACCGGCCGGACTCCGGGCCGACCTCACCGCCGATCGCACTGCGGTGTCCTACCTGTACTCCGCCGTCGAGCTCATCGACCACGCCGCCGACCTCCTCAGCGACTCCGCCGGCCTCGTCCACGACAACGAACCGAGGTGGCGGCGCTTCCACGACCGGATCTGCTCGATCACTTCACCACCGGAGTGATTCGAGAGAGCCGGCAGAACCTGCCGCCGAGGTGGGGTCTCGCGCATTCGAGGTGTCAGTCCGTACCACTGCGGACCAGGCAATCCCGGCCCGCGATGCAGAAGGGAGCGTAGGAACCCGCCCGCTACAGCCGCGATCATGCGACTTGAACGGCGTCCTTGAGCCTGGCGGGGACCTTCTCGGGGAACGACACGATGAGGTGTCGGTCGAGGGCTGTTGCGACTCGGGCGAGGGTGTCGATCCGGTTCCGCGCTCCTCCGCCTTCCTCCAGGCGGGAGATCACCGACTGGGTGGTGCCCATCCGCTCGGCCAGCTCGCGCTGGCTGAGCCCCGCCTCGGTGCGCAGGTCGTAGATGAGCTGTCCGAGTGCGAGGTCCTGCTCGATGCCGGCGCGGGTCTCGGCGTCGGGTCCGGGCCGCGTCTTCTTGACGTCGTCCCAGCGGGAGTAGTTGGCCATCGTCGTCTCCTTCATGGGTACTGCTCGGCGCAGTCCTTGGCGGCCCTACGGGCCCGGTCGATCTCGTTGCGTTCGTTGTTGCGTTGCTTGCGAAAGGTGGTGAGCAGGATGATGCGGCCGTCCTTGGTGAACCGGTAGGTGATCCTCCGAGCGGTCGGGCCGAGAGCGAAGCGCAACTCGAAGAGCCCGTCGCCGAGGCTCCTCGACAGCGGCATCCTCACCGAGGACCCGAGCGCAGCGAGCCGATCGATCACGACGACCGTCCGGTTCCGCTCCGCATCGTCGAGGGAGTCGATCCAGTCGACGACTTCGTCGTGGAGCTCCAGTTCGGCCACACGAGGACACTATCGCATCAATGCGATGATCGTACAAGGGCGATAATGCAGGGAACTGTCGTGTAGGGGTGCGAGACAGGCGGGCGACGAGGAGGGGCTGGCCACACACGCCTGGGTCGTGTCCGAACGGCTCGGTCATGGTGGCGGGGGTCCTTACGCACCAGCCGACCGGCCATTCACGAGGCCGCTGCCACCCTTGTGCGCCAAGGCCTGCGCACCCTATCGCCAGCCGCCCGCCACCCCGGGGCCGACCTCCGCTCCAACCTCGATCCGCATCTTCTGACCGTACCGATCGACTCGGACAGCTCCCTCAGCGGGCGACGGGCCACGGTCGAGCAGCAATGCAAGCGCGAGTCAGCTCTGATCGCACGCAAGGTGGCTGGTACCTTCGCTGAAGAAGGGGAGGGAAAGAATGCGGCGACATGCGGTAGTCCTGTCCGCCCTTGGCACGGTGGCTGTGGCAGCGTTGATCGGGGCCGGTTGCTCGGCACCTGGCGGGGGGACTCCGACCACCACGACGGTGCCGACCGGTCCTCGCGCAGAGGTCGAGCCCAACGGGGATGTCTCGTCGGCGACGCTGATCGCCACCGACCTGTCCGGTGTGAGCGGAACCGGGGTGGTCGCCAGCGACACCGATGCCGACACGTTTGCGTTCGACCTCGGGTCGTGGCGAGGGGTCGAGGCCGTGGTGAGCGGCCGGGACGACGGCGTCTGCGACCCGGCGACTCCGGCGCCAGACGTCCAGCTGCTCGACAACGATCAGCGGGTGATCGGCTACAAGACCTCCGGTCCCGACGGCTGTTCGCGGATCAGCCCGCTGTCCGAGTCGGCTGCCGGCGCGTTCCCAGTCGGACGGCAGTACGTGCGGGTCCTGCCGCCGGTCGCGGGCGATCCCGCCGGGGCCGGGGTCCGTGGGGCGGAGGTCGCCGGCTTGACCGGCGGCGGTGCGTACTCGCTGTCGATCAGCACGCTGGACCCCGTCGACGAGGCCGAGCCGAACGATTCGCTGTCCCAGGCGACACCGTTCCCGGTCGATCCCCAGCGGTTCAGCCACCAGATCGACGGCCAGATCGACGACTTCACAGAGTCGCCCCCTAGCGCCCCGGACTACTACGCGCTCGACCTGCCCGACCTGGTCGTCGCCGATGCATCGGTGTACGCCCCGGAGTTCGACGCCGGCTGCAACAGCACCGCCGAGGGGAACTGGATGTCGCTGCAGCTGCTCGACGCCGCCGGGAACATCGTGAGCAGCTCCAGCGACGGCAGCGGCTGCCCGTCGCTGTTCTGGCCGATGTACCAGCCTGCGGGCCGCTACTACCTGCGGGTCGACGGTTCGTCGACCGGCCGGCGGTACCGCATCGAGCTCCGCGTTGCGTCCGAGTCCAGCGGAACCGAGACCGAACCCAACGACACCGCCACCACCGCGACCCCGGTCATCACCTCCGGCTGGCTCGACAGCGCCCGCCTCTCACAGACCGCGACACGAAGCGGCCTGCTCAGCGCTGGTGACGTCGACGAGTACCGGATCCAGCTGTCGAGCGCGAGTCTCCTCTGGGCCGGCTTCGCCGAATGCGACCCGCCGGGCAGCACCCTCACCCTCTTCGACCACACCGGCTCGCCGGTGCCGGCTGTTGCGAGCGGCACCGGCTGCCCCGGAGGCGTCCAGAGCGCCGACCCGGTCCCCGCCGGCAGCTACATCGTGCGAGTCGCTGGCGGCGAAGGCCCGTACACCGTCCGGATCGGCTACCCCGTGTTCGACTCGGTGATCGACTCGGCGACGGCCACCCAGGCCGACCTGGCGTTCCGCATCCACCGCGACATGTCGCTGTCCTCCATCGGCGCCTCCGTGCTGTTCAGGAATCGCGAGCCCCACCAGCTAGCCATCACGTCCCGAGGAGCGCCCTGCGCCGGCGCCGATTACTCACTGGCGGCACTGGTGAAGCCGGTCTCCAACCTCGACTTCCAGCAGTGGAACCCGGCGATCTGTCATGACAGCACCGTGCCGAGCGACTCCCTCGCCGCGGGCGACTACATCGTCGACCTCATCTCCGCGCCGATCACCACAGCCCCACACTGGTTCGATCTCGTCCCGGTCCGCCTGGTCGTCGGCAACGGCATGGTCACGACTACGACCAGCACGACCACCACCACCTCGACGAGCGTGTCCAACACGACGACGACTATGGCTCCGTGGCAGACCACAACGACGACGACCCCCTAGACCGCGTCCGTCACAGCTGACTGAACGGCCACGCTTGCAGGCAGACGCGCGGCAGGCCGAACGAACCGGAGTTGCGGGTATCCAGCCAACGAATCGGTGCCCGTGCCGGCAAGGGGGTCCGTCAGGTTTCCGGTGTAACTGGCGGTCAGACGCTGCGCCAGCCCGGGCCTGGCGCAGCGTCCGAGAAACGGTCCCGATACCTCCGACAAGCCCCAGGACCGGGCGGGTTGCACGCGCAAGAGCCCCGGAACTCCGGGGCTCTCAGGCGACTGTCGGATTGCGATGGTGGCGGGGGCAGGATTTGAACCTGCGACCTTCGGGTTATGAGCGATCAGATCAGCATCTCAACCCGTACCAATGCGTACCAGATAGTGCCCTTGAGCAGGTCTTTCACGGCTCATGATCCTCCGGCCGTGCCAATGCGTATACCCCTGTACCGCACCGCACAGTAGAAGGAACAGTAGAAACGTGAGGCCGTCCTGGACGGGCCGGCGACGAGGTCGACAAGAACCGTGAAGGCTGTTGCCGGAGGCGTCCGTGACGCCGACGGCTCGACGACTTCGGCCGATCGTCGGGTTCCACCCGGCGGCGTTCCGCCCAGCGA
>JAIBBP010000154.1 GCA_019694615.1 Microthrixaceae bacterium
CCCTCTGCTGTCACTGCCAGGTCGACGGATCCGGAACCGTCGCTCCGGCGATCTCGGCGCCCGAGGCGACCTTCTCCCGATGCCCGATGACGCTGCCGTCGATCACGCGCGCACCGGCGCCGACTTCGGCCGCCTGTCCGACGATCGAACCGACCACCGACGCCTCGGACCCCACCGTTGAGCCGGCCATCAGCAGCGAGTCCTCAACCACTGCGCCCTCAGCGACCACGGCCCCCGCTCCGACAATCGAGCGCACGACCTTGGCACCGCTCGCCACCTGTGCGGTGGGGTGCACCGACCGCTCCGAGGAGCGTGAGCCGTCGATGAGGTCGAGGCTCGCCTGGAGATATGCGACCGGCGTACCGGCATCGATCCAGTAGTCGTCGGTCGACACCGCGAACAGGGTGCCGTCGGCGGCGAGGGCCGGGAACGTCTCGCGTTCGACCGACACCTTCCGGCCGTCGTCGATCCGATCGAGAACCGACGGCTCCATCACATATGTGCCGGCGTTGATGAGGTTGGTCGGTTCTGTGCCCGGCGCCGGTTTCTCGACGAACTCAAGGACACGGCCGCTGTCGTCGGTCGCGACGACTCCGAATCGGGACGGATCGTCGACAGCGATGAGGTGCAGCGTCGCCTCGGCACCCAAACGACGGTGCTCCGAAACGAGCCATGCGTAATCGAGGTCAGTGAGGACGTCGCCGTTGACCACCAGGAAGGTGTCGTCCACCCCGGCGTCACGGGCGGCGAATCGGATCGCGCCGGCCGTGTCGAGCGGCTCGGACTCGATCGCATAGTGCAGGCGAACCCCGGCGCAGGTGCCATCCGGAAACGCCTCCACGAATCGGTCGGGCCGGAAACCCAGGGACACCACGGCCTCGTCGACACCGCAGGCACCGAGACGAGCGATCACGCGCTCGAACATCGACACGTCCACCACCGGCAGCATCTGCTTCGGCGTATCGAGAGTCAGCGGACGGAGGCGGGTTCCGAAGCCGCCGACCAGCACAACAGCGCGCACGTCAGCCCTCGGTGGTGGTGGGAGCGGAGGTAGAAGCAGGCGCCACCGTAGTGTCGGGGGCGGACGTGTCGGGGGCGACCGTCGTGTCACCGACGACCGTGGTCGATGAGTCGGCCGGGGCGATGGTGGTGGTCGCGCCCGGCGCGGATGTCGCCGGCACCGAAGCGTCAGGGTTGGCGAGGTTGTCGACCGACGGCGGAAGGTCGATCTGATTCACCGACTCGGGCACCAGCGCCAGTGCATAGATCGCCTTGTCCTGCTCGAACCGAACCGAACCGAAATCGTCGGTCAGTACCTCGGGTTCGGTCTTGTCGGATGCCTGCGGCGGCCACGAGAACAACTTGATGACCGTCTTGGTCGTCTTGTCCTTGCCCGTACCGCACTCGTCACCGGCCTTGTACTCGGTACCGTCGGCGAGAGTCACGGAGTCGTCGCTCACCTTGATGCCGGTGTTCTCGAAGAACTTCGCCATCGTGGCGTTGTCACCCGAGGAGTCCTCCGAAAGTGGCGCCACGAAGATCAACCCGTTGCCTCGGGTGGTGATGTCAGCTTCCTCCGCCGGCGCCGGAGCGTTGGGGAGGTAGTCCTCGCAGTCGTAGAATCCGTACGCCTGGTTCCACACGTCGAGGTTGGGGCGAGGGCGATCGCCACCCACGTTGATCCGAGCGTCGCGGGCGAACCACACGAGCACCAGGCCGACGACGATGATCGCCGCCACAGCGGCAGGAAAGCCCATCGGGCGTCGCTGGCCGACGCGCCGGGTGACACCCGACTGCTGGACCCGCTGGATCTTCTTGGACGTGGAAGGCGTAGCCATAGCGGCGACAACGGTAGTCGACAACCCCCGTTCGGCTGGAACCGGCGGCGGCCGATCTCAGGACCTCGATCGGGCCTGGAGCAGTTCCTCGAAGAGCCGTTCGTAGGACTCCGCCACGGCTTCGGGTGATGCCCACGACTCCACCCATCGGCGCCCGTTCGCGCCGAGTCGCGAGCGTTCGGCGGGGTCGTCGAGCAGCGGCTCCAGGGCGTTGCAGAACGCATCGGCGTCCTCCGGCGGCACCGAGATCCCTGCATCGGCGTCGGCGAGCGAGCGCGCCACCTCGGTTCCGTCATCGACCGAAGCGACACAGGGCCGTCCCGAAGCCAGGATTGAGTACATCTTCGACGGGACGCTCGATCGCGCCAGGCCACGCCGCAGCAGCACCGTATGGATGTCTCCGGCAGCTAGAACCTCGGGAAGCCGCTCCTTCGGCTGCAGCCCGACGAAGACGAGGTTGTCGAGCCCCGCAGCGCGCTCGACGACCGCGTCGCGACCCGATCCCGAGCCGTTCACCACGAACACCACATCGTCTCGATCGGCGAACCGCCGCGCCGCTTCGACGAGCAGCTCCACCGACTGCGAGTAGCCGATGTTGCCGGCGTACATCACCACCGTCCGGTCGCCGAGGCCGAGTTCGTCGCGATACGAGTTGTTCCGAGTTGCAGGCTGGATGCGGTCAGTGTCGACGAAGTTCGGGATCACCCGAACCCGCTCCGGTTGATGGCCGGCGAGCTTGGCCGCCAGGTTGTCCCGCAAATCGTCGCTCAGGACCGTGACGGCATCGGAGCGCCGGTAGAGGAACCTCTCCAGCCACTGCGCCCCAGCGATCACACGCCGGTTCCTGATCGCCCCGACCTCGACCGCGACGTCGGGGAACACGTCCTGGATGTTGAACACCATCGGCACCCGCCAACGGCGAGCTGCGAGCCAACCGGCCAGACCGAGGATCAGGGGCGGCGACATGACGAGCACGGCATCGGGACGAAGGCCGGGCCGCATCGACACGGCGGTCGCCACGCCGGTGAACCCGCCGAAGGCCAACGCCCGAGCGGCGATGTTCGACTTGTCGGTCGGGAACGGATGAAGGCGGGTGACGGTGCCCCACTCGGTGTCCTCGGTCTGCACCAGCGAGTGCGGCCATCCTTCGTCGATCCGATGGTGGCGGTACCACGGCAGTGCGGTCACGATGTGCAGCCGGTGCCCCCGCGCCGCGAGCGCGTCGACAATGGACGTCATCACCTCTCCGGTCGGGGCGACGTCGGGGGCATAGTGCGGGCAGATGACGAGAAGGTTCAAAGCGATTCCTGCGTCCGTTCGGGCCGGACTCGTTCACGGGAGATGTGCGACGACGACCGTTCCAGTCCGGACGTCCAAGCGTCGACGAGCGCTGACGCTGTGCGGCGCGGAGTCCACGATGCTGCGACGCGATGTCCGGCGTCCACAAGTCGGCGTACCTGATCATCGTCGTTCAGGAGCGCGGCGATCGCGTCGACCCACCCCGAAACGTCATCGGGGCCGACGACGAGCGCGCCGTCGCCGACGACTTCCGGCAACGAGCCCATCGAGGACACTACCGTGGGTCGCCCCGCGGAGAGCGCCTCCAGCGCCGGCAGGCCGAACCCTTCGTAGCGCGACGGCACGGCGACCACAGAAGCCGCCGCGATCAACGCGTCGAGATCCTGCCGTGGAATCCGGCCGAGCACTCGTACGCCGCCGGCGAGGTCGGGGGCAGCCGAACGCAGTGCGACCTCCGCGTCGCACGGACCCGCCGCACCGGTGAGCACCAGTTGTACGTCAACTCGGTCCCGTCGGAGTCGGCCGACGGCGTCGAGGAGAACAGCGTGATTCTTGTGTCGATACGCGATCGCCGGATAGAGCACGAACGGAGTCGACCCCACCAGCGCGTCGACCCTCAGCGCGGCCTCAGGGTCGATCGGACGCGGAGCGGGAACCGACCACGGCACCACCGCCACCTTGTCCGACGGCGTACCGAGGTCGTCGACGAGGCGCGATCGCACGAACTGCGACGGAGCCGTGACCACCGTTGCCCGACGAACCGATCGCGGGACCATCAAACGCATGTACCGACGTTTGACCGCGGAGAAGTTCTCGGGAAGGTCGAGCGGTTGAGTGTCGTGAATCGCCAGAGCCACCGGTCCGGGGGCTGCCAGCGGTACGACCCCGCCGGCGTGATGCATGAGGTCGACGCCGACCCGACCGGCGAGGCGTGGCAACACGACCGTCTCGGCGGCAACACGCGCGCCCTTCCCCGAGCGGAGCCGAAGACGGTGGAACTCGAATCGCTCGCCGAGCGCGGGATGCGTCAGGACGAGCTGCTCGGTGCCGAACAGCACCACCTCGATCCCCCTCGTCGCGGCGACGTCTTCCACTGCCAGCAGCGCGCCGACAGTGGCTTCCTCACTGCCGCCGACGACACCGGGAACGAGCCACGCGAGGTTGACACCGACCCGATGTGTCACGACGGAGTCGGTGAGCCCGTCACGAGGCAGCCTCGCGGTACACCTCGGCCATCTGCGCGGCGCACCGTTCCCAGGTGAACTCACCTGCGCGGAGCTTGGCGAGATCACCGAGACGAGCCCGCTCTACGTCGTCGGCGATGAGCGACTCAATGGCGTCTGCCCACGATGCAGTTTCGTCGAAGTCGACGTTGATTCCAGCATCGCCGACCACCTCGGCCACCGCCGTACCAGAGCTGGCGATGACAGGGGTCCCCTGCGCCATCGCTTCGAGAGCGGGAAGGCCGAATCCCTCACGGCTGCTGGGGACACACAACAGCTGCGCCTCCGCGTACAGCGCATAGAGGTCGTCGGTCGGTACGAATCCGAGCTGTCGAACCTTGCTGCCGATTCCGTCGATGTGGCCCTCGAGCTGCTCGTGCCACCCGACCGGCCCAGCCAAAACGAGGTCGAACTCGGTCGGTTGAATTTTCCGAAACGCGTCAAGCAGGGTCGGCAGATTCTTTCGTGGCTCGATCGTCCCCACCCACAGGATGAACGGCCGGTCGAGACGATACCGGGTTCGGACACGGCGGCGATCACCGGCTGAGACAGGGTGCTCGGTCGCACCCCACGGCACCAGTCGAAGACGGTCGGCATCGAACCCTGCGCCTACGCAGTCGTCGAGCGTGTCCTGGCTCGGGCAGCACACGATGTCCGCGTATCGGCGGGCACGCTCGATCGCACCAGTCATCACGCGGACCCCGCGATGGGTGAACTGCTCGGGAGTGTGCAACGGGAACAGATCGTGCACCGTTGCGACGAGGCCACGCGCCTTACCCTTGGGAGGAACCATCACAGTCGTCGCATGCACGACGTCGACGTCGCCCACCGCGAGCGTCGGAGGAAGCAGACCTCGATTCCATGCCTCGTAGATCGCCTGGTACGGCCCCGGCAGGCGGCGGACCGGGATCGGCGGCACCCACGGTTCCGACGGCTGCCCGCCGATCCACGGCCCGATGCCGACCACGTCGACATCGTCACGCTCGCCCAAGGCACGCGCCAACGACAACACCGACGTCGCCGTGCCCCCGGGGACGCGGTGCCAACTCTGCATCACCGTGTACGCCACACGGACCCGCTCCGCCATCGCCTGAGTCTCGCACATGGCGCCGCTCCAGGGCGGCTCGGGAGATTGCCGGACTACAGCTGGAGGAGTCCCCGGAGATAGTCGATCGTCGGCGGAAGCCCCTCGTGAAGGGTTGTCGTCGGCTCCCAGCCGAGGACCTCCCGCGCGACGGTGATGTCGGGGCGACGCTGAGTGGGGTCGTCCTCGGGCAGCGGCTCGAACGACAGTTCCGACGACGAGCCGGTGAGCTCCAGTACCACTTCCGCCAACTTCAGCATGGTGAACTCGATCGGAGTTCCGATGTTCATCGGACCGGGGTGACCGCTGTCGAGCAGCGCGATCGTTCCGGCGGCGATGTCGCCCACGTACCCGAAACTGCGGGTCTGGGTGCCATCGCCGTAAATGGTCAATGGCTTGCCGAGCAGAGCCTGGACCACGAAGTTGGTAACGACTCGACCGTCCTCAGGACGCATTCGCGGGCCGTAGGTGTTGAAGTAGCGAACGATCGACGTGTCCGTGTCGTAGGTGCGGCGATAGGCGGCCGTCGCCGATTCGGCGAACCGCTTCGCCTCGTCGTACACGCTGCGGGGGCCGACAGGATTGACGTTGCCCCAGTACGACTCGGGCTGTGGATGAACCTGGGGCTCGCCGTAGATCTCGCTGGTCGAGGCGACGAGGTAGCGCGCTTCGTGTTCGCGTGCGAGGTTGAGCGTATTGAACGTGCCGTAGCTCCCAGCGCGGAGCGTGAGCAACGGGTTAGCGAGGTAGTCCGGAACCGACGCCGGCGAAGCGAAGTGCATCACGGCGTCCACGGAGCCTTCGACGCTGAACGGCTCAGACACATCATGCTCGATGAACTCGAAGCCGTCGTGAGCGGCAGCAAGGTCGTCGACGTTGCGACGCGTGCCGCTGATCAGATTGTCGACACAGACGACCTGATCACCCCGCTCCAGGAGGATGGTCGCGAGGTGAAACCCGAGGAACCCCGCACCGCCGGTCAACACCACTCTCACGTCAGCCACCTCGTGTCGTTCGCCCGACGACCCAGCGTCGCCACATCGACTTCAACCGATGGTGGCCTACCGCGTCAAGATGGCGAACGGCCGCACAGGCCGTCGGACCGGCTCAGGAGCGGCCGATTCCCTGATACTCGAAGCCAGAAACCTGGGCGCGGGATCGGTCGAGGAGGTTACGGGTGTCGACCAAACGACGGTTCGTCATCTGCTGACCGACCTCGTCGAGATCAACCCACTTGAACTCGTCCCACTCGGTCAGGACCATCAGCAGCTCGGCGCCCTTGCACGCCGTGATGGCGTCCGGAGCAACCGTGATTCCCTCGATATCCATGCGAATCGCCGGGTCGTATGCCGTCACTTCGGCCCCGAGCGCCTGAAGGCGCTTTATGACCTCGATCGCAGGCGACATCCGGGTGTCATCGGTGCGCGCCTTGAACGTGAGACCCCACGCTGCGATGTGGCGACCGGCCACATCACCACCGACTGCCGCCACCACCTTGCGGACGACTCGCTCGAACTGTTCGTTGTTGACGTCCACGACCCCCTTGAGGAGGCGGAAGTCGTAACCCGCCTGCTCAGCGATGTGAACGAGCGCGACGGTGTCCTTCGGGAAGCACGACCCACCCCAGCCGGGCCCGGGCTTCAGGAACTCTTGACCGATTCGACGGTCGTACCCCATCCCCAACACGACGTCGTTGACATCGGCACCGACGGCCTCGCACACGGCTGCCACCGCGTTCACGAAACTGATCTTCGTCGCGAGGAACGCATTGGACGCATACTTGATCGTCTCCGCCGACGCAGGGTCGGTGACCATGATCGGAGCAGTGAGGCCGATGTAGAGGCCAGCCATGCGGATGGCTGCGGCCTGGTCGACAGCGCCGATCACCACGCGGTCGGGGTTCAGGAAGTCGTGAACCGCCGAACCTTCGCGAAGGAACTCAGGGTTCGAGACGACCGACACATCGCCGCGCTGGAGGGCGTGCTCCACCACCCGTGTCGAGCCGACCGGAACGGTCGACTTGTTGATGACGATCGCCTCCGGCGCGAGGACCGGGCCGATCTCGCGTGCCGCCGCCTCGATGTAGGAGAGGTCGGCCGAACCGTCGTCGCCCTGCGGAGTCGGCACACAGAGGTACACGAACTCACGGTCACCGACCGCGTTCGCTGCCCCAACGACGAACCGAAGTCGGCCCGCACGACGGCCTTCGACGACCAGGTTCTCGAGCCCGTCCTCCAGGATCGGGATCTCGCCGCTGTTGAGAGCATCGACCTTCGCTTCGTCGATGTCGGCACACACCACGTCGTGGCCCATGTGGGCGAGACAGGCACCAGTCGTCAATCCGACGTATCCGGTGCCGATGACGGCGATCTTGCTGGCCATGTACCCCTCGTCGTCCTCCGGCCATTGTGGCCGGCTCGTCAATCACCACCCGATTGCGGCGGGTGCATCGTCTGTTCTACCGGAGAGCTCGCTCAGATGTCAGCTGGGGCATTCGGCCGCAGCTTCAGCGTCGAACGTCAACTTCCCGACCTCGGTCGTCGTGGTGACGTCTTCGGACAGGCTAGAGGTCGGAGGCGACGATTCCACTGTTGTTGTCGATGAAGAAACAGCGACCGATGTCGACCCGCGACCCGCGGCGGTCGTCGTGGTCGTGCTGGTCGAACTGGTGGTCGTCGTTCCCTTGCCCGATCGCTTCTCGACGATCGACGGTTCCGGCACCTCGTCCATCGGCAGAGGCGTCTCGAGAAGCGTTTGGCCGGAGCTGCCGGGAATCAGCTCGAGGCGTCGGCCGGGCAACTCCATGCTGAACTCGAACACGACATCGGAGCCGAGATGGCTGGCGAGCACCCTCGCTGCCTCGATCCCGCGCAGGCCGAATCGGATCGTGGTGACAGTTGCACCCTTCTTGCCACGACCCGCCTCGACCGACGAGTCCTCGATGCCGGCGTCGAAGCCCACAGCATCGAGCGCCGCCGCGAGCTCCGCCGACGCGGCCACCGCCGGTGGCAGCCCGACGATCACGTCGGCCGGAACGACGTCTCCCGGCTCGCGGATCCCACGGAAGATGTCGAGCATTCCCTCGGCCTCGTCCCACACGACCTCCTGATAGGAGATCTTCTTGCTGCCCGCCGAAACCGTCGGGAGCTGTTGGGTCTCGAGGCTGTCGACGCTGAAGTCCCGGAACGTCTGGATGAGGTCGACGATCTGACCTGCATCGAGATCGCTGTCGGTAGTGACCGAGTCGATTCCGGCGTTGACCAGTCCGAGCGCTGTCGTCGGGTTGCGAATGCCCTCGTCGATCGCACGCTGAGCGGCCATCCGCAGGAAGTCCTGTTGGCGTGTGATCCGGCCGAGATCACCGGTACCGTCGGTGATCCACTTTGCGCTCTTGTCGTAGGTCGCGCGGTCCTGGTACTGCAGGTGTCGTGAACGCGCGTACGCCAGAGCCTGGTTGCGGTCGAGTTCGATGCAACCCGTGAGCGGCAACCAGAGGCCCGTGGTGCGGTCCCGAATCGGGTGAGTGTTGTAGACCGTCACGCCACCGAGCACCTCGACGAGGTCACGGAAGCCCGCGAAGTCGACCTGCACGAAGTGATCGATCGAGATGCCGAAGTTGTGCTTGATCGTTGCGATCAGGTCGTTGGCACCGTCGTTGCTGCCGAAGGCCGAGTTGATCTTGGTGTTCGACCAGTTGGGCGACACGGGGACCCACGTGTCACGCGGTATCGACAGGAGCGCGGCTTCCTTCGTCGCCGGGTCCACCCGGAGGATCATGATCACGTCGGCCAGGTGCTCGCCGGCAGGGCGACCCTTTCTCACGGGATCGTCCTTCGCCATCCCCGCTGAGCTGTCGGTGCCGACGAAGAGGAAGTTGCGCGGACCGGATTCGTCGGGACGCTGGCGGACCTCTGATCCGATGTCGACCACGGGCAGCTCCGACGCCTTGGTGCGAATGAGGTTGAACACGCCGGCCGCGCCGATACACGCGACGACCAACAGCGAGTTCACCAGGATCAGCAATCGCTGGGGCCAGGAACGGCGGCCTCGCCGTCGACGTCTGATACCCACGGCGGGCGATCGTAGCAGTGGCTTTCGACCCCACCGGATCGGGCCTCACGGGCCTGCCGCTAGGGTCGCGCCGGTGAGCGAACGGCCACCGAGATCGTGAGGGTCGACCCTGCGCCCGCGCCATTGGCCGTCGTGGGCGACCGGCTCTGCACCGACCTGATCGACGTCACGTCCGACCTGGCCGCTCTCGACTCGGAGGGCTTCTGGGCGGTGATCGTGCCGTACACGGGAGCGCCGACGTGTGCCCGATTCGGCACGGTTCGTCCGGCTCGGCCCTGGACCGGCCGACCGTGGCGGGGACCGGCGCCGGACACGTGGCGCTCCAGCCTCGACGAGGCAGGGTTCTCCTCCGGAGTCCGGTCGATCCGAGACGCGATCGCTGCGGGCGACGTCTACCAGGTGAACCTGACGCGCCGACTCCGGGCGCCGCTCGACGATCCACCCAACCAGCGCATCGAAGCGCTGGGCGCTGCGCTGGCCGCCGGCAATCCGGCGCCGTACAGCGCTGTGGTGTCACTCCCTGACCACGGCGTGGCCGTCGCCTCGGCGTCGCCGGAACGGTTCCTGTCCCGCTCCGGGGACGTGGTCAGCTCCTCCCCGATCAAGGGAACCGCAGCGACCCCCGACGACTTCCTCGCCAAGGATCGAGCCGAGAACGTGATGATCGTCGACCTGGTTCGCAACGACCTCGGTCGGGTCTGCGAGTTTGGGTCGGTCGACGTCCCAGCGTTGCTTTCGGTCGAGGCCCACCCCGGACTGTTCCACCTGGTGTCCACGGTGACCGGCCGCCTCCGCGCCGGCTACGGCTGGGCGGAGGCCATCGCCGCGACGTTCCCACCCGGGTCGGTCACCGGAGCGCCCAAGATCAGCGCGTGTTCGATTATCGACCGACTCGAACCCGAACCGCGGGGTGTCTACTGCGGGGCCATCGGCTGGGTCGACGCCGATCGCACCGTTGGGGACCTCAACGTGGCGATCCGCACATTCTGGATCGAGGACGGCGACCTCAACTTCGGGACCGGGGGCGGCATCACATGGGACTCGACGCCTGAGGGCGAATGGGCGGAAACCGAGCTCAAAGCCCGAAACCTCCTCAGGCTGGCGTCGGGTCCGGTGATCGCGTGACCGGCTCGCCGGTGTGGGTCGGAGACCGGCTGATCGACGGCTCCGCAGCGACGGTCCCCTACGACGACCACGGAGTGACGGTCGGCGACGGCGTGTTCGAGACCGTGAAGCTCACCGCTGGTGTGCCGTTCGCGCTCACGAGACACCTCGCTCGGCTTCATCGATCTGCCGCTGCGATGCGTATCCCCATGCCGCCCGCCGAGCAGCTGACTGCGGCAATCGACGCTGTGCTAGCGCACCACGTCGGCGGCGCGGGGTTCCTGCGGATCACCGTCACGGCGGGGCCGGGGCCGCTCGGCTCGAATCGCGGGGACCTTTCTCCGACGCTGATCGTCGCCGTCCGTCCCGGCGAGATCCGAGTCAAGCCGACCGACGTCGTGATCGCTCCGTGGACTCGCAACGAACGCGGGGCGTTGACGGGGGTGAAATCGACGTCGTACGGCGAGAACGTGGTGGCGTTGGCCGTCGCCGCCGACGCCGACGCCTCGGAGGCGCTGTTCGCCAACACGGCGGGCAATCTGTGTGAAGGAACCGGTTCCAACGTTTTCGTGGGGTTCGGGGACCGACTCGTCACTCCGCCGTTGTCCTCGGGGTGCCTCGCCGGCGTGACTCGGGAACTGGTCTTGGAGGCCGGCATCGGGGAGGAGGCCGACGTTCCCATGGCGTCACTCGCCGAGGCCACCGAGATGTTCCTGGCGTCGACGGGCCGCGAGGTGCAGCCGGTCCGTCGGCTCGACGGCCGCGAACTCCGGTTTTGCCCCGGACCGCTGACCGTCGCGGCTCGTCAGGCCTGGCTCGACCGGATCACCCCGCTCATCGACCCCTGATCTGAGGGCAAGATCGGATCAGTCGGTCGGGCGGAGGTGGATGACATCACCGACGGCGATCTCGTGAGTCGTGCCGCCGGCCTCGACGAGGAGTCGGCCGTCGGCGGTCAGCCCGGTGGCCGTTCCGACAAGGTCGCCGCCCGCCCGTTCGATCCGCACCGACCGGCCGACCGTCGCCGAGCGCCAAAGCACAGCGTCACGGACACCCGATGGATCAGCGAGGTGCGACTCGAGGCGCCGCAGCATCGCGACGACGAGCGCCGTGCGATCGACCTCGCGACCGACGAGATGCCGCAGCGACGTCGCCGAGCCGGCGAGCTCTTCGGGCAAGACCTCGGGCCAGTTGACATTGATGCCGATGCCGACGACGACCGCGTCAACGACGCCTCCAACCACGTTGGCCTCGGCAAGCACGCCGGCGAGCTTTCGATCGTCGGGGGCAGCGCTCGTGCCGGCGACGAGGTCGTTGGGCCACTTGATGCCGATGCGCTGACCGGTCACCTCCTCAATGGCGTCGGCCGCAGCAAGCCCGAGTGCTGTGGTCACCAGGTGTGGATCGACGCCTGCGCCGGGTCGAACGAGGATCGAGCACAGGAGCGACGTCCCGGGCGGAGCGGTCCAGGAGCGGCCAAGCCGGCCTCGACCCGCGGTCTGGTGCTCCGCACCCAGCACCTGCTCCGGAGCCCCAGCGCGAGCCTCCTCCAACAGATCGGCGTTGGTCGACCCGGTCTCGTCGACCCACCGGAATCGGGCGAACCGGGAACCCTCAAGCTCAGATGTGGCACGAGCGGCGTCCATTCAGCCACGATATGGCGTGTTTTCCAAAGTCTTGATCGCAAACCGTGGTGAGATCGCCGTCCGGGTCATCCGGGCATGCAAGGAGATGGGCATCTCCACCGTGGCCGTGTACTCCGAACTCGACCGCGACGCCCTCCACGTTCGGCTCGCGGACGAGGCGTTCGCCCTCGGCGGACAGACCGCAGCGGAGAGCTATATCAACGCCGAGAAGCTCCTCGATGTGATCAAGCAGTCCGGAGCGGAGGCGGTCCACCCCGGCTACGGCTTCTTCTCGGAGAACAGCGACTTCGCCAAGGCCATCACCGAGATGGGTGTGACCTTCATCGGGCCGGGCCCCGCCGCGATCGATGTGATGGGCGACAAGATCTCCGCGCGCCTCGCTGCGGAGAAGGTCGAGGTGTACGGCGTGCCCGGCACCACCGAGCTGATCACCGATCCGCAGCAAATCATCGACTTCGGCAAGGAGCACGGCTACCCGATCGCCATCAAGGCGGCGTACGGCGGTGGCGGGCGTGGCATGAAGGTCGTCGAGGACGCCGACTCGGCAGCGGCGGCGCTCGAATCGGCCCAGCGCGAGGCGCTCGCCTACTTCGGTCGCGACGAGTGCTACATGGAGCGCTACCTCACCAGGCCGCGCCACGTCGAGGTGCAGGTTCTCGCCGACAGCCACGGCAACTGCGTGTATCTCGGCACCCGCGACTGCTCGGCGCAGCGCCGCCACCAGAAGCTGATCGAGGAGGCGCCGGCCGCCGAGATCCCCGCGGACATCATCGCCCAGATGGGCGAGGCGGCCGTGCGGGTCGCCAAGGGCTGCGACTACGTCAACGCCGGCACGGTCGAGTTCCTCTACGAGGACGGCGGCTTCTACTACCTCGAGATGAACACCCGCCTCCAGGTCGAGCACTGCGTCACCGAGTTGGTGACCGGCGTCGACCTCGTCGAGATGCAGCTTCGTGTCGCCGCCGGCGAGGCACTGCCCTTCGCTCAGGACGACGTGCGCATCGACGGCCACGCCTTCGAGGTCCGCATCAACTGCGAGGACGTCGCTGGCGGACGGTTCCTGCCTTCCCCCGGAAAGATCACCAAGCTGCGACTTCCTTCGGGGTACGGCGTCCGTTGGGACGGCGGCTACGAGGAGGGCGACGAGATCAGCCAATTCTACGACAACCTCGCCGGGAAGCTCTGCGTCTGGGCCAAGGACCGCCCAACGGCGATCGCCCGCATGATCCGGGCCCTGGAGGAGATGGAGATCGACGGCGTCGCAACGACGATCCCCGCGGATCTGGCGATCCTTCGCCACCCCGACTTCGCAGCGTTCGAGCACTCCACCAAGTGGGTCGAGAGCGATCTCGACCTCACCGGGGTGAACTCCAAGCCTGCGGGTGCTGTCGTGGCCGAGGACGGCGAGACCAAGGTGCGCCGCGATGTCGACGTCGAGGTCAACGGCAAGAAGTTCGCCGTCTCGATGTGGGTTCCCGAGTCGGCCGCGGCTCCGGTCGCGGCCGGTTCCGGCGCCGCCAAAGCGAAGCCACGCCGCTCGTCGGGCGGAGGAGCCGCCGCCGCCGCCGGTTCGGGCACGCTCACGGCACCGATGCAGGGCACGATCGTCAAGGTCACCGTCGCCGAAGGCGACGAGGTTGCCGAGGGGGACACGATCTGCGTCCTCGAAGCCATGAAGATGGAGAACGCGATCACCGCCGACAAGGCCGGCAAGGTCGCCAAGCTCAGCGTCGAAGCCGGTCAGTCCGTCGGCTCAGGCGACGTCCTCGCCGTCATCGAGTAGCACGTCAACCGCTCTCCCCACTCGTTCTGTCCTGCGAGAGCACCACCCGGGTGGTGCTCTCGCAGGACAGAACGAGTCGCGGCATCAGGCGCGAACGACAACGGTGCCAGCCGCCTTGTCGTGCAGACCTCGCCGAAGGGCGTCCCAGAAGACGGAGAGGTACACAACAGTCGACAGTAGGCCGACGAGGTCGGCACCATCGCCAGGTGGCATCGCCAGCGCGAGGATGCTGCCGAGGGCCGGCACGAGCGACCGCAGGCCAGCCTGATATGGAGCGACCCGGCCACCGTCCACGCGGATGACCCGCAGCCGGCACAACGCCTTGCCGAACGTCGCGCCCTTCCAGGCGACAGCGACGAACTCGTACACAACTGGCAACACGACAGTGATCAGCACGGCCGAGGCGGGCAAGTCGATCTCGGGCGGGTTCGATCCGATGTCGATATAGGGGATCGCGACGATGACCATCGGGATCGCCATCACCAACTCGTCGAAGAGCCGAGCACCGATCCGGAGCCCGAGGGGGGCGATATCGCCCGACCGCGGGCCGCGGTAACCGATGTCGAGACGATCCGACGGATCGGACGGCGGAGCAGGAAACGGGCTGGTCACGCAGTGCGCTACTCGGCGGCTTCCATCAGCGCCTCGGCCAGCGCCGGATGCACAAGCAGGCTCTCGGCGAGGTCGCTCACCCGGAGGCCCGCCGTGACGGCGACGGCGATCACGCTGATGAGCTCAGCTGCGTGACGTCCGACGATCGATCCGCCGAGAACCACGCCGGTGGCGGGATCGGAGACGAGCTTCACGAAGCCGCGGGAGTCGTTGTTGATGAGCGCCTTGGCGGTTGTTGCGAACGGCACTTTGGTGACGCGGACCTTGCGTCCCTCGGCGAAGGCGTCTGCCTCGGCGAGGCCGACATCGGCGATCTCGGGTTCAGTGAAGATGGCCGACGCCGCCTTGTCGTAGTCGAGGTGACGGTGCGCGACGATGTGCATTCCCATGACGTGCTCCGCGATCTTGCGTCCCTGCATCGACGCCACCGAGCTGAGCGGCAGTTTCCCGGAGAGGTCTCCGGCGACGTAGATGTGCCGGAGATTGGTGCGCAGATGATGGTCGGTCGTGGCCACGTAGCCGCCGTCCATCTCGACACCGATGCCCTCAAGCCCGAGGTCTTCGGAGTTCGGGATCGAGCCGATTGCGAGGAGTGCATGGGAGCCTTCGCACACCCGCCCGTCGTCGCAGACGACGCGGACACCCGTGTCAGTGCGCTCCACACCGGTGGCCCGTGCGCCCTTGACCAGCTTTACGCCCCGGCGCACGAAGTCGTCCTCGAGCACCGCCGCGACCTCGGGGTCCTTCTGCGGGAGCACCTGGTTCCGGCTGACGACGAGGGTCACCTTGGAACCGAGCGACAGGAACATGTGGACGAACTCCACACCGGTGACGCCGGAACCGATGACGACGAGGTGCTCGGGAATCTCCGTGGGCGGGTAGGCGTCGCGTGTGGTGAGGATGCGGTCGCCGTCGGGCTGGGCAAAGTCGGGGATGCGAGGGCGCGAGCCGGTGGACACGAGGATGGCGTCGGCCTCGATCTCCTCGGTGGCACCGTCGGCGGTGTCGACGGCAACGGTGTGCTCGCCGACGAGGCGCCCAGTGCCCATGATGATGCGGACGCCCTGGCTCTCCAGCAGGCGACGGCCCGACTCCTCGAGCCGCCCTACGATGCCGGTGATGCGGCCGCGCAGCGCGTCGAGGTCGATCTCGGTCGTGGTGGGGTGCAGGCCCATGGCGACGGCGTCGTCGTACTCACCGAACGCAGCGCCGGTGGCGATCATGGCCTTGGACGGCACGCAGTCCCACAGGTGGGCGGCGCCACCGACGACGTCGCGCTCGATGAGGGTGACTTCGGCCCCGTGCCGGGCGGCGACCGTGGCCGCCTGGGTGCCGGCGGGACCGCCACCGATGATTACGAACCGTAGGGCCATGTCGGCAGGCTAGTGGTCGCTGTCGTCGGGTCGAGCAACGTCACCGCGTAGGCTGAAGCGGTGAGCTCGGCCATCCCCAACGGTGACCTCCCCTGCGACGACCCGCGAACCAGTGGCTCGCCCGAACACATTTCGCCTGCTGAGATCGACGCGTTGAAGGTGGAGCTGTGGCACGCTCGTGACGCTGCTGTGAACGCCATCACCGAGACCGGACGGCTCCGAGCCCGCAATCGAGAGCTTGAGGCGCTCATCCACCAACTCCGGACCGAACTCGACCGCCTCGCACACGTCGAGCACTCGGTGACCTTCCGCGTGGGCAACGCTGTGGTGGGACCACTGCGCTCGGCGCGCCGCCTCCTCCGTTGAGCGATCGGAGCGAGCTGGACCCTTTCGTCCGCGTCGTCGTCCTCAACTGGAACGCCGCGTGGCTGACGACTCGGTGCATCCGGTCGATCCAGAAGACTGACTACCCAGTCGAGCGCTTCGAGATCGTCGTCGTCGACAACGCGTCGATCGACGGCTCGCTATCACGGCTTCGCGCCGACATCGACGGTGTTCGATTCATCGAGAACGCTACGAACCTCGGTTTCGCCGAGGGCAACAACCGCGCGCTTCGCGATCTCGACGGCGTCGACTACGTCGCTCTCGTGAACAACGACGCCAGAGTCGATCCCAACTGGCTCCGGCCGTTGGTGGACGCGATGTCCGCCGACCCCTCCGTTGGTGCGGCGGCACCGAAACTGCTCCTCGAGGCCGAGTTCGCGACGGTGCATGTGCAGGGCACCGGAACTCTCGACTCGATCGAGGTCGACGGAGTCGACGTTACGCGCCGGTGCATCTACGACGGCGTGAACGAGCGGCCTCACGACACCGTGCCACTGGCCTTCGTTCGCACCGTCACGGGCTCGGCGATGCTGCACGTTCCCGTTGGTGGCAACACACCGCAGGTAACCATCCGCTGGACCGGCGGCGAGTCCGGTCTCGAGGTGGCCGCCAGCACCGATTCGCGCCGGTCTGACGTCGCGGTGGCCACGCCGATCGATGACGGAGTCCGGCTGACCCTCACGAACCGGCGTGATCGCCGCGTGAACAGTCTCGGCATCGATCTGACGCCCTGGACTGAGGGTACCGAACGCTGGTTCGGCGAGCTGGACCGTCCGAATCTCGGCCACCACGACGTTTGGGGGTTCACCGGCGGCGGCGTCCTCCTACGATCCGCCATGCTCCGCGACGTCGGGGTCTTCGACCCCTCGTTCTTCGCCTACTACGAGGACACCGACCTGTCGTGGCGGGCACGACGACGCGGCTGGCGTGTTGAATGCGTCCCAGAGTCAGTGATCCATCACTTGCACGGTGGGAGCGCAGGCCCCGAGGCACAAGGATTCTTCTTCCTCAACTACCGCAACTGGCTCTTGACCGCCCTTCGCAACGCCGGGCCTCGGCAGCTGTTCTCGGCGCTCTCCGTCGCCCGCCGCTTGAGCTGGGGCCCATTCCGCCGCAATGTGTTCGGTCCGCTGCGTCGCCTGCACCGTCCCGATCTCACCATCACCGCCGCGTGGGCACGGGTCTTCGCCGGCCTGGCCTCTTCCCTTCCGGCGGTCGTCGCGTCGCGGGTGCGAGGAGCGGGTCGACCGGGGGGTGCCGCTGTCGGCACGGCGGCGACCGACGGGGTCGTGAGCCGGCTGATGCCTTCCACGCCCCCGCGTCCTCCTCGCCCACGCCTGGGGGGCCCAACCCTCTGTTACATCGATGTCACCGAGACGCTGCGGTCGGGCTGGCGCGCCGGCATTCAACGGGTGGTGTGTGAGCTGGTACGCGAGCTCCCACGGGCCCATCCGGACATCGAGCTCGTACCTGTCTGCTGGTCCAAAACACACGAGCAGTTCCGGCGGATCGATTCGGCCGAGTACGCCCGACTGCTCGCCCCGACAGCGACACAGCAGCCCTCGATGCCGGCACCTTCGCCGGGGAGGGTTCGTCGCCTCCTTGCTCGCCTCATGCACCGCAGCGGAGCCGCCGGGCTGGTGCATGCTGTCCGGCGGCAGCGTGAACTCCGAGCAGTGTCGCCTGAGCATCGGGTACTTCTCCTGTATCGGTTCGAACCCGGTTCGGTCTTCCTCGACGTCGACGCATCCTGGAACCCCACCACTCGCCCGAGGGCAGACCTCCTCCCGGACTTGGTGGCGGGAGGAGTGCGCACGGTGATGTTCCTGCACGACCTCCTGCCCCAAACCCATCCGCAGTGGTTCATCCCCCAGCTCGTGGACGTCTCGTCGGCACATCTTCACGCCCACCTCGAGGCGAACTCGTCGTTCGTCTGCAATTCTGAGCACACCGCGGCGACGCTGGCGCGTTATGCCGCCGATCTCGGAGCCGCGGCCCCCAACGCGAGCGTGGCGCCTATGGGATCGACGACTTCAACCGTGCCTTCTCGGCCACGCAGCGACGCGGCGAACGCGACCGACGTGCCCGAACGGCCTTTCGTCGTCGTCGGGACGGTCGAGCCACGCAAGAACCACGCCGTCGTGCTCGACGCGTTCGAGAAGGTCCGGGTGGAGCACCCCGACGCCCGGCTCGTCGTGGTCGGTCGCCCCGGATGGCGCTCCGATGCCGTGATCGGTCGTCTGCGCCACCTCGCCGACTCTCCCAGCGGGGGTGTCGTGTGGCGGTCCGACGCGTCTGACGATGAACTTGCCGAGCTCTACGCGCGCGCTTTGGCGGTGGTGGTTGCTTCGGCGACCGAGGGTTTCGGCTTGCCTGTCGTCGAGGCTCTGAACCACGGCGCGGTTGTGCTCAGTTCGAATGGTGGGGGGCTCCCCGAGGCCGGCGGAGATCACGTCGAGTACTTCGATCCCACATCTGTTGACGAGTTGGCCCTCCTCATGAGCCGGCACCTCGACGATCCCGTCCATCACGAGGAGCGTCGCCGCGTCGCCTCGGCGTTCGATCCAGTCTCGTGGTCGGCCACCGCCGCAGCGACCGGCGACGCGATAGTGGCCGCTGCCTCCGGGGCAGCGTTTGGCAGCACCGGTACGCTGCGGTGATGCTGGAGATGTCGACCGAGCCCCTGATCTCGGTCCTGACGCCTGTGTACAACACCGACGCCGACGTGTTGGAGGAGTGTGTTGCATCGGTTGTGGGCCAGACGTACCGCAACTGGCAGTTGTGCCTGGTCGACGACCGGTCACCCGAGCCACACGTTTGGCCACTCCTACAGGACATCGCGACCCGCGACCCGCGGATCTTCGTCGGCCGACGCGATGTCAACGGCGGAATCGTCGCTGCCTCCAACGACTGCGCCGCGCTCGCGACGGGCGACGTCGTGTCACTCCTCGACCACGACGATCTCTTGGCACCGACGGCACTCGCCGAGGTCGCTGCGGCGTTCGCCGCCCACGACGACGTCGACTACGTATACAGCGACGAGGACATCGTCGACCTCGCTGGGCGACGGGTTGCGCCGTTCTACAAGCCGGACTGGTCGCCCGAGCGATTTCGCTGCCAGATGTACACCTGCCACCTGTCGTCGATCCGCCGAACGGTGTTCGACGCCGTTGGCGGGTTCCGCGACGGGTTCGACGGCTCCCAGGACTGGGATCTGATGCTACGGGTCACCGAAGTGGCCCGACGCATCGTTCACATACCGAAGGTGCTGTACCACTGGCGAACTGTCGCCACCTCGGTGCTCGCTGGCGAGGATGTGAAGCCGTACGCGTATGACGCTGGCCGCCGTGCTGTCGCAGCGCACTGCGAGCGATTCGGGATCGACGGCGAGGTGATCGAGCTACGCCAGCGCGGCCACTACCGGGTGCGTCGATCGATCGACACATCGCCGTTGGTCAGTATCGTGATCCCTACGAGAGGCTCGGAGGGACGGCCCTGGGGCCAGAGCCGGGTGATGGTCGTAGAGGCCGTCCGCTCGGTGATCGAGCGATCAAGCTACGAGAACGTCGAGATCGTTGTCGTCTTCGACACAGCAACACCGGGTTACGTCCTCGCGCGCCTCCGCGAGATCGCCGGCGACCGACTTCAGCTCGTGGAGTGGACACATCCGTTCGATTTCTCGGCGAAAGTGAACCTCGGAGCGAAGGAAGCGACAGGCGACCTTCTGCTACTCCTCAACGACGACACCGAGGTCATCACGCCCGACTGGATCGAGACGATGTCAGGCTTCCTGCGCGAGCCCGACGTCGGTGCGGTGGGGTGCAACCTGCTGTTCGAGGACGGCCGCCTCCAACACGCCGGCCATGTGCATCTGAACGGTGCACCGGGCCACGTGATGTTCGGGCAGATGCCGACGAGCACGCGCAACCGCATGGCTCTGTGGCTCGATCGCGAGGTTGCCGGCGTTACGGGCGCTGCGTTGCTGACGAGGGCTTCGACCTTTGCGGAGGTCGGAGGTTTCGGCACTGAGTTCCCCAACAACTACAACGACGTCGACTTCTGCCTGAAGCTGCGCGCCGCCGGCTACCGGATCGTCGTCACGCCCCACGCGTCGTTGTTCCACTTCGAGTCGGTCACTCGGGACCCGACGGTTTCCGACGACGAACTACAACGCCTCCGCGACCGTTGGAACTCAGAGTTGCACCGCGACCCGTACTACAACCCCAACCACCTCGCCGGGCTCGACAGCTATCCCGAGCCCTACATCTATCCCTGATCTCGGGACTGACAGCCATCCCCAACCTGTTCTGTTGTACGAAGTGCGCGCCTGGGCGCTCGCTTTGTACAACAGAACAGGTTCGGGGAGGGTCCGGGGTAGAGGGTCTGGATCAGCGAACGAGTCGGGCGTTGACGTCGGCCGTGAGGGAAACTACGTCAGCTCGGACAGCCTCGATGATCTCGCGCATCATTTCGGGGTCCGACGCGACCATCGTCTGCCGCAGTCGTTCCACCGATGCCGAGAGGTCGCTGACCTGAGAGCTCAACGAGTCGACGCGACGCTCCAGAGCGTGCACCGATTCTCGGTCGGACCGACGGGTGCTTGCACCGGGCAGCCGGCTCTCCACGCTGCGGAGCGTTGCTCTGAGGGACCGTGATGCAGCCATTAAGGTCGAACCCTACTGCGACCGCAGCGAACCCCGCCGACGACGCCGGGGGCGCCCGGGTGAGAGGGACTCGACGATGCAGGTGTTGGTGTTGTCCGAGACCGGGCGCGGAAGCGCGCACGACCTCGCTCTCGCATCGATTCGGGCACACCATCCGGAAGCCACGGTCGTCGTCGTGGTCACCCATCCCGCCGCCGCGTCCGGCGACGGCCCGACGATGGCGATCACAGCCCGCGATCTGTCCATCGGCGGCTTGCCGTACACGCAGGCCTGGCTCGCCGGCGGCCCGGCGTTCGCCCGATGGGCCGTTGTGCCAGCGGCTGTCGAAGCGCTCGGACCGATCGAGGAAGCGCTGCTGGTCCTTCCCGACCACGCGTGGGTTCGAGCTCGCCTCGACGATCTGGCCGCGGCGACGGCGGACCACGGCGTCGCGCTCGTCGCACGCGGGGGCGAGGCCGAGTCCGGGATCGTCCATGGCGGGTGGATTCCGGAGATCGCTGTTTTCGGCACAGATCCTAACCGCCGATCAGCGGTCCTCCGCTGGTGGGGCGAGATCGCGGTGAGAAGCCTGTTCGACCTCCGCGACGACCTTCTCGACGTCGACGACCCTTGGCGTGGGTTCGTCGACTCCGGTGGGCCGGTCACGGCGATCACCGACCCATCAGTCCGAGTCAGCCCGCAGTCCGCCTACCTGCTCGACGGGGTCGACGCTGCATCGACCAGGCTTGCGACGTTTCCCGCCTTCGACGCCGACCGTCCGTGGTGGTACTCCGAGTCCGCGGACGAGATTCCGCTCCTCTTGACGAGTAGCGACGACGGGCTTCGCCGGATCTGTCTCGACTACGCGAGTTCAGTCCGTGACTACGCCAGTGGCGAGGCGGCAACGGAAGGACAACTGTTCGGAGTTCCGTGGTCCCGCGAGCTGCGAGACCTACTCCGCTCTCGGTTGACCGAGCTTCGCGAGAGCGGGCAATGGCTACCCGACCTGTTCGATCCGGACTCGGCGCGGGCTTTCATCCGTTGGCTCACCGACCCAACGGCATCGACGGTCACGGGAGTGAGCCCCATGGCTGATGTGGTGTGGCGACAACGCCCCGACCTCGCAGCGGCCTTCCCGAACGTGAGGTGGGCCGATCGCGACGGCTTCGTCCGGTGGTTGTGGACCCACGCGCTCACCGAGGGCCTCGTCACCACCGGCGTCCTCCCACCCCGACCTGGTGCGGCCCGAGCCACTTCGGTGAGGCTTCCTCCCGACCCCCGCCCCGCCCCGCCGGTCGTCACCGTGGGCGATGAGGCTCCGCCGGTTCGGCGACCGTACGGCGTCAACCTCGCCGGCTATCACGATGCCGAGCTCGGCCTCGGCGTGGCGGTGCGACGCGTCGGCGCTGCACTCGACGCTGCGCGGATCCCTTGGGCGAAGGTGACCTACGACCGCTCACACAGCCGGCGCCGCGGGGCCGCAGAGAACTCCGCCGACGCGCCGTACTGGTTCAACCTCGTCCTCGTCGCTCCCGATCAACTGCAGTTCTTCGCCGACGACGTCGGCCCCGCCCTCTTCGACGGTCGCTACACGATCGGGCTGTGGTTCTGGGAAACCGACACGCTGCGGCAGCGCCAGCTCGACGCGTTCGAGCTGGTCGACGAAGTCTGGGCCTCAACCCGCTACCTCACCGACGTGTTCCGAGCTCACTCGACCCGAACACCTGTCACCCACGTCCCGGTCCCGCTCGAGTTCGCGCCGGCCACGCGGGACGCCACGTCGAGACTCCGTCTCGGACTCGATGATCGTTTCACGTTTCTTTTCAGCTTCGACTTCCTCTCGATCGCCGCTCGAAAGAACCCGCTCGGTCTCGTGAAGGCGTACTGCCGAGCTTTCGCTCCCGACGAAGGGACGCGGCTCATCCTCAAGTCGATCAACGGTGGACGCCATCTTGCCGAAGCCGAGGAGATCCGAGCGGCGATCGCCGAACGCGACGACATCGAGATGTGGGACCGCTATCTCGACGCCTCCGATCGAATCGATCTGGTCGCCAATGTTGATGCCTACGTGTCACTGCATCGTTCGGAAGGCCTCGGGCTCACCATGGCAGAGGCCATGTCGGCTGGCACGCCTGTCATCGCTACCGGTTACTCGGGCAACCTCGATTTCATGTCGAACAAGTCGGCGCTCCTCGTCGACCACACTGTCATCCCGATCGGCGAGGGATCGTTCTACCCGCCCGAAGGCCATTGGGCCGACCCCGACCTCGACCATGCCGCTGAGCTGATGCGACGGCTCCACGACGACGCCGCCGGTGGCGGCCGACTGCGCTCCGCTCTCTCCGAAGCAGGCGAGCGGGCACTCGAACCGTTCACCGTCAAGCGCGTCGGAGCGGCGATCGACGCACGACTCCGAGAGCTCTGGAGGTGACGACGAGGATCGGGTCGACGGACTCGACGCAGCCGACTGCTAGCGTCATCCAGCCGATGCAAACGACTCCGCTGTTCCTGTCGGCTCCACGATGACTGCTCCCGCGAAGGTCTGGGAATACCGGACCCTCATCACCAACCTCGCGCAGCGGGATCTCCGGTCCCGCTACAAGAAGAGCCTCCTCGGATGGGCATGGTCGTTGATCAACCCGGCCACCACGTTGGGCATCTACACGCTGGTATTCGGGGTGTTCCTCTCCGTCGAGGCACCACTCGCCGGGAACGGGCACAGCAAGGTCTTCGCTCTCTACCTGTTCTGCGCGCTCGTCGGTTGGAACTCGTTCGCTGGGGGCGTCAACACGGCAATGCAGTCGTTCCTCGCCGCTGGCGGACTGCTCACTCGCACCTACTTCCCTCCCGAAGTCCCGGTCGTGGCGGGGTCACTCACCGTCCTCACGCAGACGGCGGTCGAGGCCGGCATCCTGCTCTGCTTCATGATCGCCATCGGAAACATTGGGTTGTCCACGCTGCTGATCGTTCCGATCCTCGTGCTGCTGACGCTGTTCTCATTCGGAATCGGCCTCCTGGTCGCCCTGCTGAACGTCAGGTACCGCGACGTTGCCTACCTCGTCGCCGTCGGGCTCCAAGTTCTGTTCTACGCGACCCCGATCGTGTACTCCGAGTCGATCGTCGAGAAGCATCCGGCCGCAGCGACAGCCCTCAAGTTCAATCCGATGACGCACTTCGTCGGAGCGATGCGCCATGCCGTCTACCTCTTGCAAGCTCCCACGCTGCTCAACTGGATCGTGATGGTGGGAGCCACCGCGTTCACTGTGGTCGTCGGTTGGACGGTTTTCGCCCACAAGGCGCCGCAGTTCATCGAGGAGATCTGAGTTGAGCCACCCGATCATCGTCGACGGTGTTTCGAAGCAGTTCCGGCTCCAGGCAGATCGCCCGAACTCGGTCAAGGAGTTCTTCACCCGCCGCGATCGCGATCGGGCGAAGACCCATTTCTGGGCACTGGACGACGTTTCGATCGAGATCCCGCAGGGTTCGATGTACGCGCTCGTCGGCCACAACGGCTCCGGAAAGTCGACCTTGTTGCGCTGCATCGCCGGCATCTACCGACCCGACGCGGGACAGGTGAAGGTGAGCGGCCGAATCTCGACGCTCCTCGAGTTGGGAGCTGGTTTCCACCCCGACCTCTCGGGCCGCGAGAACGTCTACCTCAACGCGACGATTCTGGGCATGACCCGCAAGGAGATCGATCGGGCGTTCGACGACATCGTGTCGTTCGCCGGGGTCGAGCAGTTCATCGACTCTCCCGTCAAGGTGTACTCGAGCGGAATGTACGTGCGGCTCGGTTTCTCCGTTGCTGTCCACGTGCAACCTGAGATCCTGATCATCGACGAGGTCATCGCCGTCGGCGACGAACAGTTCCAGCGACAATGCTTCGAACACCTCTACAAGCTCCGTCGGGACGGCGTGACGATCGTCGTGGTCACACACGGCATGGCGACGGTGCAGACGATGTGCGATCACGCGGCGTGGCTCGATCACGGAGTCCTCCAGGAGGTGGGGGAGGCGCCTGCGGTGGCGTTGTCCTACTTGCGCCGGGTCAATCAGGCCGAGGCCGATCGCCAGGACCTCGAAGCTGCCCGAGCGGTCGAGAAGGCCAAGGCTGACGCAGACGCCGGGTCGGGGCCGGCCGATGCCGGGAGGCCCGTGATCGGTCGCTCCCGTGAGGCGGACAAGGTGCCAAGTCGCCCGCGCATCACGACCGCCGGTGAGCATTGGGGCGGCGGCGAGGTCACGATCACGTCCGTCGAGTTCCTCGACCAATCCGGCAAGGCCGTCACCGTCGTCGGCGAGCGTTCCGCCCTGCGCATTCGAATCGGCTATGAGGCCTCGGGGGTCTACGAGCAACCGACCTTCGGAATCGCGGTGCACAACGAGAGCGGCCTGCATGTGACGGGCACCAACACCCGGTTGGCGGGTCGCTCGACCGGCACGATCAGCGGGCGTGGATGGGTCGAGTACGACGTCGATCGATTGCCGCTCCTCGCTGGGGTCTACGAGATCAGCGTCGCCATCGAGGACCAGTTCTCTCAGCACACGTTCGATCGCTACGACCGCGGCTGGACCCTCAGAGTTCGCCACGACGGCGAGCAGGCGGTCGTCGGATTGGTTGACATCGGCGGCGACTGGACTCTCGGGGCGGACCACTCGGGCTAATGCGGCTGCTGTTCGTCGTTCAACGGTACGGCGCGGGCATCGCCGGAGGAGCCGAGCACCTGGTTCGCCAGTACTCAGAGCGACTCGTCCGACGTGGCCACCACGTCGAGGTCCTCACGAGTTGTGCGACGAGCTACGCCGACTGGGCCGACCACTATCCACCCGGCACCACGACGATCGAGGGGGTGACCGTGCACCGGCTCCGGGTTGCTCGGCGCCGCGACAACGACTTGTTCGCACCGCTGCACCAACGGATCGCACGCGAAGGCGATGGACACGCTCGATGGTCCCCAACCGTGGCGTCGCTGTGGAGCCGCCGAATCGGACCCGAGCTTGCCGGACTCGAGAGCTGGCTGCTGTCCCACGCTGCCCGCTTCGACGTGGTCGTCTTCTCTGGGTACCTGTACACCCCGTCCACCCAGGGGCTGCCGATAACCGCGCCACTGGCTCCAACCGTTCTTCAGCCGGTCGCACACGACGAACCGATGTTGCGCCTGCCGGTCACACGCCGATTGTTCGACCATGCCACCGGCATCAACTTCCTCACCGATGAGGAGGCACAGCTCGTCACCCAGCGCTTTCGGCCACCGGGAGTGAAGCGAGTCTTCGGGGCAGGGGTCGAGCCGATTCCACAGAATCTCCCCACCGATGTGCGCCAGCGCTACGGAATCGGCTCCAGCCCCTACATCGTGTGTGTCGGGCGAATCGACCCGGCTAAGGGAATGCACGAGTTGGCAGCGAATGTCCGTGAGTACCGGGCGCGACGCAGGACCGACATCAAGCTGGTCCTTGTGGGCAGCGAAGTCCACCCGATCGGAGCGGACGAACACGTCATCGTGACCGGATTCGTCGATGAGCCGACCAAATGGGCGCTGCTCGATGACTCGATGGTGTTGGCCCAGCCGTCGTACTACGAAAGCTTCTCGCTCAGCCTTGCGGAGGGCTGGAGGTGCGCGAAACCGGCAATCGTTCAAGGCCGCAATGATGTGCTCGCAGGGCAGGTCGCACGCAGCGGCGGAGGACTTGCGTTTCGCTCCTTCGCGGAGTTCGACGCCGGCCTCGGGCTCCTCGAGAGCTCGCCGACACTTCGGGATCGTATGGGACGCTCCGGTCAGGACTACGTCGAGCAGTACAACTGGGACGCCGTTCTCGATAGCTTTGAGGGGCTCCTCAGCGACACACGCCAAGCCTGGACCGGACGATCCGGTGCCACGCTCGATCGCAACGGTCGGAGTGGGGTTCAGGCGTGCTGATGAGTCGAGGGAGACATGCGATGATCAACCGACTGCGACGGCGACTCGGACGACTCGTCGGCGATCCGGGCTCATCCGCCGCGATCTCGGACCTCTACGCACGCTATGACGCGTTGGCGCTCGAACTGCGGGACCTCAACGCGATGACGACCAACGACTCGCGAGCCGATATCGATCGAGTCCGAGATGAGATCGACCACGACATAGGGGTCGTCGAAGCCAGAGCCGCGGCGTTCGAGCAACACATTCGAACGTGGGTTCCCGAGTACATCGATTCGGTGCGAGTGCATCTCGAGACTCATGCCGGCGACGCAGTCGACCACGCCACCTCGACCCTGAAACGGCGGATGCGCCGCGTCGAGCTCGCGGTGGAAGCGGCGCCCCACCCGGCTGATGTGACCGGCATCGCCTCGCCGACCCCACAGCAGGCACCGACCGACGCAGCAGCGCTACCAGCCAAACGGACGCCCTCGGCATCCCTGGGCTACGACTACAGCGCTTTCGAGGACGAACTCCGCGGGTCACCCGAGCACGTCAAGGCGCTCGAATCGCCGCACGTGACGACCATCAGCGATTTCGGGGCGGCCGAACTCCCTGTTCTCGACGTCGGCTGTGGCCGCGGAGAGCTCATCGAACTCCTGACCGATGCCGGCATCGCTGCGCGGGGCATCGATCTCAACCCGGTGTCGGTCGCCGAGTGCGTGGCGGCCGGCCTCGACGTGGTCGAGGGCGATGCCGTTGGGTTCCTGACCTCGTTGGAGCCGGCATCGCTGCGCGCGGTCGTCGGGCTTCACATCGTCGAGCACATGGCGGACGGCGATCGCGCCGAACTGTTCCGAGCTGCACATCGAGCCGTCGCCCCCGGGGGTGGCGTGATCTTCGAGACGCCCAACCCCGAGAACCTGCGCGTCGGCTCGACGTCGTTCTGGCTCGATCCGACTCACCTCCGACCGATACCGCCCCAACTCCTCGAGTTCCAGGTGACGCAGGCCGGATTCGACGATGTTTCGATCCAACGACTGCACCCGAGCGACGATGCGATCACCGTCGCCGACGATGCCGATCCGCTCGCGGTCCAGCTCGCCGAACTGGTGAACCGCCTCGTGGCCGGCCCGATGGACTACGCAGTCGTCGGGCGCCGATCCGTCGACTGAACTTCTCGGCCCGCCGCCGTCGAACGGGCAGTGACGACGCGTTCGAGCAGGTGCTCGTAACGGCTCAGCACGACATCCCACGTGTAGGTCGCGAGCACATGTCGATGGCCGTTGGCCCCGAGCCTTGCCGCCAGATCGGGCCGCCCGAGCAGCATGCCCAGAGCAGCGTCGAACTCCGCGTACCCGCCGTAGGCCAGACCTCCCGCTGAACGGTGCACCAGGCGTTCGGTCACCTCGCAGGCCCGCTGTACGAGCGCCGGTCGATCCATCAGCCAGCCCTCGGCAAGGGTCATCCCGAAACTCTCCTGACGGGACGGCTGCAGCAGCACCGCGGCACCGGCGAGCGCCGCCCAACGGGTCGCATCATCGACAAACCCCGTGATCACCAAGCCGTCACGCGGCGCCGTGGCCATCATGTCGGCGCCGCACATCACCAACCGCACTCCCCCGTGTCGCCGGCGGTACTCGGCCATGAAGTCGATGGCTTCCGGCGAGCCCTTGTTCGGATCGAGGCGACCGAGGCACACGACGTAGGGGTCGTCGCCCAACCCGTAGGTGCGGCGGAACGACGCGACGTCGGGGGGTCCGCCGACGGGCGGGTCGAACCCGATCCCGATGACCTCGGTCGGCACGGTCGGACGAAAGCGCAGGTCGACGAACTCCTGCTCCTCCGGCGTGGAGTACGCCAAGCCGTCGGCTCGGTCGAAGACCGATCGGATGAGCGGAAGCCGAATTGGCCACTCATCGTGGGCGGCTGGCTGGACGATGACCGGCACAGTGCCGCCGAGCTCCGCGAGTCCGTTCACTGTCGTCGGGTAGAGGTAGGTGAAGAAGACCACGACGTCGACGTCGCGCGATCGACGGCGAAGCTCGCCTCCGAAGCCTCGCAGGATCGGACCTTGCTCGTGCATCCACGCCGCCTCGACCACGGGGTTCCGCCGAAGCGGGTCGGCCACCCGCTGGGACAACGCCGAGAACCTCGCAGGGTCCCGCGTTCGAACAACCGGCAGTCGGACGATCTCGACGCCGCGCGCCTCGGCGACACCCTCGGGGTAGTGGTCCTCCCAGGTGTCGTAGTCACGGGCACAACTCGTCAGCACCACCGACTCGTGACCCCGCGCCGCCATCCGTTCAGCGACTTCGCGACACAACACCTCGGCACCACCGGCCACCTCGACGCCGTACCGCTGCACGACGAAGAGGATCCTCACGCCGGCGACTCCAGAAGGTCGGCGATGATGCGATGCACCGCGACCGACGACGCCTCGAGCGACAGAACTCGAGCGCGTTCCCGCCCGGGTCCGACGATCGCCGCCCGCCGGGATGGGTCGAGTACGAGGTTGATGGCCTCCGCGTACCCTTCGGGCGCGTCGTCACGGACGACGACCCCACACCCGCCGACAGTCTCCGGCAGGGCCCCGTGATCCGAGACCACGACAGGGATCGACATCGCCATCGCCTCGACGACGGGAAGGCAGATCCCCTCGTGCTGACTGGCCGTGACGACGACATCGGCGCGCCGGTACAGCTCGGCGAGGCGTGAGTCGGGAAGCCCACCGGTGATCCAGACGCTGTCTCGCAGCCCAAGACTCTCGGCGAAACGAGCGACCTGTTCTGCGTACGCCGGCGAGGGGTGATGGCCGGCGAGCACCAAGGTGACGTCGGGCCGGTGATGGGCCCGCAGCAGGTGGTGAGCGCTCACCAGGACATCCGGTCGTTTGTGCGGCAGCAACTGACCGACGAACAACACGATCGGGCCGGGCGCCCGTGACCGGATCTCTCGCCCGAATGCCGGATCGGACGGAAGACCCATCAGCCGACGAGGCTCGAGCATGCCCGGAATCAAGGTGACCGCGTCGAAACCCATCGTGGCAAGGTCTGAGCGGTTGAACATCGAAGCTGTGAGGACATGCTCGACTCGCGGCCGCAGCGCGACGAGCTGTCGGCGCCCCTGTTCGAGATGACGGGCGAACTCGGGGCTGCCGGTGAAGAACTCGATCGGCGTGATGTTCTGGTAGAGCACCCACAGCCGGCCCGGGAGGGACGCGACGGTGTCCCAGACGACGTCGTCGCCGATGCTGACCTGGAAGATCACTACATCGTCAGGACCCGACACGCCCTCCAGGTCGTCGATCGACCTCACGATGCCGGCGACCGTCGGGTCAACGTGCCGAGCGAACACGTCTGACGCACCGAAGTCCGCCAAGACCGAACGCAGGTTCAATGCGATTTGCGTGATGGCGTCGCCCTCGCGTGCGCCGACGAGAACCTGGTCGATCCGCACTGGCGACTACAGGGGGTCGTCGGCGCTCGGCTGGTGACCGGCCTCGAGGCGGGCAAGGCGGGTTTCGACGGCAGTGATGCGGTGGTGGACCGCGTCGATGTCGCCGAGCACGTCGCCCTTGACGACGGTGCGCGTCTCTTCCAGCGCGGCGACCACATCCTCGAGCGAACGCGCCACCTCTGACGCGAACGTGGACATCTGCTGGGACAACGCGATGACCTGGCGCGACACCAGCTTTCCCACGATGCGATGCAGGGCCGATCCGCCGGGCACGGTGGACGAGTACTCGATCGGTGCGTGGCCGAACGCGGCATTACGCACCCGGGACACCGCCCCGGGCAGCGCGTCGAAGGCCCGGAACCAGAGTGGGTCTTTCGCGAGGCGGGAGAACTCCGATTCGAGCTGCCGGTCCAGATCGATGGGATAACGACCATCGACTCGACCTGCTGCGACACGTCGTTGGACCTCGGCGACAGCCAGTTCGATGTCGTCGGCCATGTCGTCGTCGATGTCGTCGGCCATGTCGATATCGGCTTCGGACGGAGACGGCTCGTCGGGCATTCCACCTCGTTTGATGAAGGGTCGGGCGACCGAACAGTAGTGCCCGACGCTGACTAACTGGGCTATGGCATGGAGTGATCGCCGCGGTCGCGCACCCTGAATCCGCGAACGATGCCGGCCCCGTAGGCAATCGAGAAGGGCACCAGCAGCAGACCGAGCGAACCCGCGTCGCGCGTTGGCACCCCGGCAGCCTTCGCCAACACGCCGGCTGCGGCGCTAGCTCCGATAGGCCCTGCAACAAGCCGCCGCGGCCGACGGACTGCCCACAGCACAGCAAGGGGGAGTGCCAGCAGCACGGCCTGGAACGGTCGATGGAACCGGAGCCCGGGGCGCAGGTGCCCGTCAACCAGCACACTCCCTCGGTGGTACGCGTTCCTCATGAATGCCCGGAACGTCGAGCGCGGGTGATAGGTGCACGCAAACTCTGGCGAGATGTTGATCCGCCCGTAGCGCAAGAGGTTCCGGATCATGATCGTGTCATCGTTGCTGAGCGCTGGATCCGCACTCAGCGAATTCACCGAGTCCGATGCCTCGATCAGCCACTCCTTCGGGGCGAGGAAGAACGTCGTGCCCTTCGGGTAGTACTCGAAGTCGTCGGCCCCATACGACGTCGTCGTGGGTTGTCGGAGGTACCTTCTCCATGCGAGGAACACGATGGCGTCCCAGAATCGCGTCCAGGGGGCCGAGGTCGACGCCGTGATCGCGTGCCCGTTCCAGATGAGCCGTTCCGGATGAGCCTCGATCTCCCGGCGCACGAACGCGAGCGAATCGATGTGAGCGTGGACGCGGCTGTCGATGAACAGCACGAGCTCACCTGTCGCCGCATCAAGGCCGGCACGTCGAGCAGCGAGGCGTCCGGAGTTGGCCAGCGTGAGCACCTCTAGCGCCGGATCGCGGGGCTGTCGATCGAGAACGGCAGCCGTGTCGTCGGTGGAGCCGTCGTCGACCACCACGATCTCGACCTTGGTGAGTTCAGCCGCAGCAATCGCCGCCCTGAGCCGCTCCAGCGTCTCGGGAAGCCAGGCCGACTCGTTGAACGTGGGCAGGACGACCGACAACGCGGGAAACTCCGAGACGGTCACGGGCCGAGACGATAGCCGGACACGTGCATCGCGGCGGTGTCCGCGGCGCACGCGTCCGGGCCGATGTCATCGACGGCACCGAAGACTCCGGTAGCGTTGTCGGCCATGTCATCCCCCACCCCGAGCCTCGCCGAACGACTGCAACGAAGCGCCCTCGGACCGGCGATTCGCGGGGTCGTCAGTCGAGCGAAGACGGGCAGGTGGCGTGCCGCCGGTTCTCCACCACCGGCGCCGCCGCACATCAAGTTGTCGACCGTCCAGGAGTACGCGAAGCGCTTCAAGCCGTCGGCGTTCGTCGAAACCGGAACCTACCGTGGCGACACGGTTGCGGGCCTTGCCCCGCTCGTTCCACGCGTCGTGTCCATCGAGCTCGACGAGCGGCTCGCCACCCTGGCGAAGGCTCGCTTCGTCGACGATGTCAACATCGACATCCTGCAGGGCGACAGCGCCCAGAGGCTGCCCGAGATCGTCGCCGACCTGAGGGAGCCAGCGTTGTTCTGGCTCGATGGCCACTTCTCGGGCGGTGCAACCGCTGGCGACGGGGCATGCCCGATCGTCGACGAGCTCACGACCGTGCTGAGCACCGACGTCGACCACATCGTGCTGGTCGACGACGCCCGGCTGTTCGACGGCACCGACGCGTATCCCACGATCGACGAGGTGCGTGAGCTGGTGGAGAAGCTCCGGCCCGGAATCGGCTGGCAGGTCGAGGACGACATCATCCGCCTCCACAGCTGATCCCTCCACAGCTGATCCCGCCGCCCCGGGTCAGGCGTCGCGGACAGTCGTTCGTTGCCCCTCGCGCCGACTCATCCGATAGCGCAGCACGACCAAACGCAGGCTGCCCATCGCGGCCTTCGCCAGCCAGAGCGGATTTGTGATCGTCTTCATCCGTCCGGGAATCGCGACAGGGCACTCCTCGATGTCGTATCCCGCCTCGTGAGCGGTTGCCAACAACTCGATGTCGAAACCGAACCCGGCCGCCCGGGTGAAGGGGAGCGCCGCTTCCAACACGTCGCGCCGGAATACCTTGAGTCCGAGGTGAGCGTCGCGTACCGGAACGCCCACCAGCGAGGTGACCAGCCGGGAGAACAGATCGGTTTGAAGGCGACGGAACCTCGACGACTCCACGGTGGACCGCTCGTGAACCTTCGAACCGGTCACCACGTCGGCTCCCGTCTGCGACAACATGTCGACGGCGCGCACGACGTTCTCCGCGGTCATGAGCACCGTCGGGTCGGCGTACACGACGATCTTCCCCTCAGTCTGAGCGAACGCGTACTTGAACCAGCGCGCCTGGCCGGCATTGTCGGCATAGTGCAGCACCCGAATCCGCTCGGACCCGATGAGTGCGATCTCGTAGTTGGTCGCGTCGACCGCGTCAGTCAACACAACGATCTCGTAGTCGAGTGACGTCGAATCGAGCTCCCTGATGGCAGACAGCAGCGTGGAGCGGATCAGCTCCGCCTGGCCGAACGCAGGAACGATGACCGACAAGTCACGGCCCCCCGCCGGAGGCGCTCCATCGCCACAGTGACCAGCGCTGACGAGGTGCTCCACGATGAGGTCCGACGGAGATGGGAAGTCGACGGACGAGGCCGATCGGTACCGCGACGGGTCGTCGAGGAAGCGATTGACGACGTCGATGTCGTACATCGACATCACCACGTTGCCCCCGAGGCCCTCGGTTCGCTCTGTCGTGTTGCGATGCACGAGGCACGGGATGTTCAGGTAGGCGCATTCTTCCTGAAGACCACCGCTGTCGGTCACCACGAAGTTGGCGCGACGTAGCAACGACACGAAGTCGAAGTACGGAAGCTTCTCGAGCCGGATGAGACGTTCACCGTCGAAGACGTGGGCGAGCCCGAGGGCCTCTACCTGAGCCGACGCCTGAGCATCGGTTATTACGAGGAGAGGAACGTCGACCGCGTGGGCAGCGAGCGAGCGAAGAATCGCCTCGAAACGCGCCGGCTGACGCAACAACTCGAAGCGGTGCAGCGAGACCAGGCCGAATCGGTCAGGCACCTCGACCCCGCCGATGACAGCGGACTCGTCGATCGGCACCGACAGGACCGCGTCCAGCACCGTGTTAGCGACTGTGTCGACCTTGATGCCACCGACGCCACGAAGGTTCAGGAACTTGTCTATGCCCGGCGTGTAGTGCACGTGAGCGAGGCGTGCTGCGACCCGGCGGTCGAGCTCCTCGGGGAAGGGCTCGAGGATCTTGTTCGTTCGGAGTCCGGCCTCGATGTGCCCCACTGTGGTGCCAAGCCAGCGCCCGAGAACCGCTCCGACCACCGTCGTCATGGTGTCGCCGTGAACGAGCACTATCGGCGGACGATCGTCGGCCCACAGCGCCTCATGCAGTTCTCGACGATGGGCCGTCGCGCGCCTTACGACCGTCAGGAGCCATGTCGGAACGTCGGCGGGACGCTCGAGGCTTCGCCCACCGACACCTTCGGCGAGGTGGAAATCGGGTTCGGGGAGATGCAACCTCGCCGTCGTGGCTGGCAACTCCTCCGCCTGTTGTCCGGTGCTCCAAAGCAGCGGACGGGTCCCCGCTGCGACCAACCGCTGATAGACGGGAGCGATCTTGATCAACTCCGCGGTGGTCCCGTAAACGAACGCGATCATCCAGGCAGCCCCAACCCCTCGGCGACCCGGTCGAAGCCCGGGCAGAACGACTCGTCGTGGAACTGCTGGTAACCCAGCTCCATACCCACCACGATCTGGTTCTCGTAGTAGTCGGGCCAGGCCCCTGCCGTCCACGTCCTGATTGTTCGACAGCGCTCCTCCACCGGAGCGTGCGAGCTGTAGGCCACCAGAAGCTCCCGGTTCGGAACCGTCTGGGCGTTGATGTCCTTCGACAACTCGGCGTTGATCAGGAACTGCAACGAGAGGAACAACGCGCCGATGCCGACGGCAACCGGGGCCAGCCGGTGCAGCCACTTCCAGTTCGGGATCGCCGAGAACATCAACACTGCCGCCACCGCGATAGCGGTCGCACCGACGGCGTAGAAGTTGTACACCTTGCCGATCTCGTTGACCTCGTCCTGCACTTTCCGGGTGAGCGACTGGATGAGGGTGGCGCCGAGCCAATAGGTGAGCGGACTGGCGACGACAGCGGCGAACGCGAGCCAGTCGCGAGGACCGCTGTCGGTCACGCGACGCGTACCGAACGCCCGGGCGAGGTACCACAGCAGCACGAGCAACACCACGATGACGAGCACGGGGTAGGTCCGCACCGGGAACGAGTGGTTGATCCAGGTGCGCGCCTTGGGCCACGCCGCTCCGGGCAGCGAGCTGACGACCGCCTTGCCGAACGTCGACATCGGCGAATTCTCAGCCGCTATCTGCGTGCCGGTGTAGTTCGCCGACGCCGGCGATACGAGGATCTGGATGATGATCGTCACGACTGCCGGAAGACCGACGATGACCGCAGCCCTTCCCAACGCGGGAACGTCCTTCCACGCCCGTCCGCGCCACAGCGACCACGCCACGATGGGCCCGGCCGCGACGACGGCCGACACGTTGATCTCGTAGTAAAGGACGGCGCAGAGCCCGATCGCTCCAGCGAAGACCGCCGAACGCCAGGTTGCACGGCGCAGGGCCACGCACACGATCGACAGGTACCAGAGCCCGAACGCGACCGACGCGAAACCGGACCCCGGGAAGGATGCAACCGGGTCGTTGGACCACGCCACGTGAAGCTGGAGTGACCCAAACAGCGCAACGGCCACGGCGATTCGGGCCCACCAGGTGTCGACCTCGACGTTGGCGAGTCGAAGGCCTTCTCTGACGAACCTCGCGCCGGCAACGGCGCACAGGACGTAGACCAGCAGCTTGCTGGCAGCGAACACCGTCGAGTACTTCACCCCGGCGCTGATGAGCAGCATCCAGATCAACGACGTCGTGCCGCCGACGAATTGGCCGAGGAAGTTGAAATGCCCGACCTTCGGTGCCGACGTCACCGCCCAGTGCCAGATGTCGAACGGGTTGAGTCCCGCCGCGTCGATCTGGGAGAACGGCATGACGAAGTCGTCCGCGACGATGGGGGTCGTGAGGATCGGCCCGAGCGCGACGCCGGAAGCGGCGACGAATCCGATCCACTTCACAGCAGTGATCCACCGATGTTCGCCGATCACTTCTGGGACTTCGATGGCCGTTGCGTTTTCCGACTCCTCGACGATGTCGGACTCGGCAGTGGCGGACACGTTGGCTTCTCCGGGCGAGTGGGGGTTCGTTGTGTCGACCCGACGGGCGCAACGGACGAGGGTGACCGACCGAGCGTAGTTCGCCGCCGACGAACCGCCGTGGCTCCCCCGGAGGGATAGGGTTTGGCGGTTCGCGACGAAGGGATTCGGACATGGCCGAGGACACCACATCGACACCGATTCCGCGGGATGCGCGCGTCTTCGTCGCCGGTCACCGCGGGCTCGTCGGCTCGGCGATCGTTCGCCGGCTCGCCGCTGACGGCTTCACCGACGTCCTCACCGCGACACGCGAACAACTCGACCTCCGCGACCAGGCGGCCGTCAACTACTGGTTCCGCGCCAACCGCCCCGAGTACGTGTTCCTGGTCGCCGGAACTGTCGGCGGAATTCACGCCAACAACTCGAGGCCAGCCGAGTTCATCTACGACAACCTGATGATCCATGCGACCGTGGTCGAGGCTGCGCATCAGTTCAACACCACCAAGCTCCTCTATCTCGGGTCGAGCTGCATCTACCCACGACTGGCAGACCAGCCGATGAGCGAGTCGGCGCTGCTGACCGGCGAGCTCGAGCCGACCAACGAGCCCTACGCCATCGCCAAGATCGCCGGAATCAAACTCTGCCAGGCATACCGCCGGCAGTTCGGCGACCGATTCATCTCGGCGATGCCAACGAACCTGTACGGCCCCGGCGACAACTTCGACCTCGAGTCGAGCCACGTCCTTCCCGCCATGATCCGCAAGTTCCACGAAGCGAAGCTCGCAGGTCGACCCACCGTCCCGATCTGGGGCAGCGGCACCCCACGCCGAGAGTTCCTCCACGTCGACGATCTCGCCGATGCGTGCCTCTTCCTGATGGACACCTACGAGGGCGAGACGCACGTAAACGTCGGCACCGGCGTCGACCTTTCGATTCGTGAGCTCGCCGAGACGATCCGTGAGATCGTCTACCCCGCCGCTCAACTCGAGTTCGACCCGACCAAGCCTGACGGAGCCCCCCGCAAGTTGCTCGACGTCTCCAAGCTCTCGGGGTTGGGTTGGAAGGCCAGCACACAGCTCCGCGAAGGCATCGAGAGCACTTACAGCTGGTTCCTCGACCACTCCGCCGACGCCCGCGGCATCGGAGTGCCCGTCGGCTGAGGGCTCGCTCGGCCGCGCCGTCGCCGGTCGTACCTGCCCGGCCGGATAGGGTCGACGAACGGTGACCAGCGAGACGACGACAGACACCGAGACGCCGAGCAGGCTGATGGGCAGAGCGACCGGCGTCGTGGTCGTCGGCACCGTCGCGCTCGCCAACGCCAGTAGCTACGGTTTCCAGGTCGTGACCGGGCGGTTTCTCAAGCCCGACGCCTACGGCCTGCTCGCCGGATTGATGACGGTCATCGCGATCGTCGGAGTGTCAGCCAGCTCATTGCAGACGGTCGCGGCGAAGGCGGTCTCGGCCGGCGAGGTCGAGGAAGGGCCTGCCGTCTTCGACGGGTTGTCCCGTTCGGCGGTGAAGGTCGGCGCTGGCGCGACCCTGGCGTTCCTGGTGCTGTCTCCGCTCCTGGCCGACTTCCTGAAGGTCGGCGTTCTGCCGGTCCTGTTCGTCGCAGCGTTCATTATCCCGTCACTGCTCGGCGCGATCGCTGTCGGTCGCCTACAGGGGCAAATGCGGTTCATCGCCATGTCGGTGCTGTCGATGTGCTTCGCATTGTCCAAGCTCGGAGTCGGCGTCGCGATGACCGCCGCCGGGTTCGGCGTGACGGCGCTCGTCGGAGGACTCGTCCTCGCATCGTCGGCGTGCACAGGTGTAGGGCTGTGGATCGCACGAAACGCCGGTGCGATCGCTGGCAGGGTCCTCGATCGCAGCACCGGACGGGTGTTCCTAGGAGTCACGCTGTTCTGGGTTCTTGTCAGCCTCGACATCCCGTTCGCCAGAGCGTTCTTCTCCGAGGGAATGGCCGGACAGTTCGCTGCCGCCGACGTGGTCGGCCGCGCCGTTCTGTGGCTTCCGTCCGTCATCACCCAGATCACCTTTCCTCAGGTGTCCCAGGCGGTGAGCAACATCGAGTCGACCGAGCCGCTGATGTTGAAGGCGTTCGCGATGTCATCGACGCTCGCCGCGGGAGGCGTTGTCGGGATCTGGCTCCTCGGCGAGCCGGTGTTCCGATACCTCTATGGCGACGAGTACCCCGACGCGCACAACTACGCGTGGAAGATCGCTCTCGCCACTGTGCCGTATGCAGTCGTGAACCTCCTCCTCCATCACAACTTCGCCCGCAACCACAACCGCTTCGTCGCCGTGCTCATCGTCGCGGCGATCGCCCAGGCATCAGCGCTCGCCTTCGGTCCGCATACACCGACGGCGTACGCAACAGTGCTCGGCGTCACCGCGAGCGCGACCGCGATCGCCCTCCTGCCCGCTGGAGGGTGGCGGTTCCTGCTCCAAACGCTGCGACCGTCGAGGAAGTCCGATGCGTGAGCTCCCCGTGGCCGGCGGAACGTTCGTGATCGTGTCCAACGGGTTCGCCGACGGTCCTGCCGAAGCCCTCCGCCCTTTCCTGCTCGACAACGGCGCCCACTGCGTTGTCGACGTCTCACACCCTCTCGTTGCGGAAGGGCCAACCGGCCATCGGATCGTCGAGTACCACGCAGACGGCCGCGAACTCCGACGAACGATCGACCCGAAGCTCCGACCGCCGCTGTCGTTCGGTCTCGACGCGTTCCTACCTCCACGGGTCGAGCGATCGACGGGGTGGTTCGGTTTCAACTGCATCGCCACCGCCCGAGGCATCGCCGAGCGACGTCTCCGCCGGACCGAGCGGGTGGTGCACTGGAGCGTCGACTTCGTCCCGCAGCGTTTCGGTCCCGGTCGGCTGACCCAGATCTACGAGGCGGTCGACAAGTTCTGCTGCAAGCGCGCTGACGCACGCGTCGACCTTTCCGGGGCTGCGCTCGAAGCACGCGACACCGAGTACTCCCTGACACCGGCGAACTCGGCACCTTCCAGCGTGGTACCCATGGGCTGCTGGCTCGACCGCACGCCGACCGTGGACCCAACGGCCGCATCGGCCAAACGAGTGGTGTTCCTCGGACACCTGGTCCCGCGCATGGGGGTCCTGACGCTGCTCGATGCTCTGGAGGTTCTCCGCCGCGACGACCCCGATGTCACCGCCGAGATCGTCGGCGGTGGACCGCTCCTCGACGACGTTCGTGCCAGGGCGGCGTTGTTCCCCGAAGGGGTCGTCACGGTGCGCGGTTTCGTCGAAGATCACCGAGAGGTCGAATCGATCCTCGCCGGTGGCACGGTGGCCGCAGCGCCCTACACCGACGACGCCGACTCCTTCACCCGCTGGGCGGACCCGGGGAAGCTCAAGGCGTACCTCGGGGCCGGTCTCCCCATCGTCATGACCTCGACGCCGCCGATCGCGCCGCAGCTCGAGGCGGCCGGATCCGCTCTGCTCGTCCAACCCGACGCGGGGTCGGTCGCCGCCGGGCTCGCCAAAGTGCTTCAGGACCCCTCACTGTGGTCGTCGATGCACACGGCATCGCTCGCCGAGGTCGCACAGTACGACTGGCCGGCAGTACTCACCGAGGCGCTCGCAAGCATGGGATTCGTTTTCTAGCCGGACCACGCAGGTCGCACCGATGCCTCCTCATCACCGCCCCGATGTTCGCCACCGCCCTGGCGGTCTGCATCCAGACCAATCCCTGGACCCAGCTCTAGACGGTGCCGTCCGAAACGTGGTGCGAGGCAATCGCTAGACCGCAGTCCTCGCATCACATTTCGGCAGGGCGAGAGCGAGCGACCGAGCGGCCCTACGACATTGTGTGGGTCCAGAGCCAGGAGAACGGCATCCAGATCGACCGGGTGTCGCCGCGGACGTAGAGCGCCGGTACCAGGAGCAACGCGCCCAACAGGATCGTGTTCCACTCCACCGCGAGGCGGCTGCGCCGCGCATCTGAGACGAGCGTGACGAGGAACGGCATGGCTGCGATCGCCGCGAACACGCGGGTGCCGTCGAGGGTCATGACCGACACTGCCGCGGGGACGCCGACGAGGCCGGCAAGGGCGAGAAGCCGGCGCTTCCCCCCGTCGACCGCCCTGATCAGCACGACGACCATGATCCACGCGCCGCCGTACCACGCGACCACCGAGAGCGGCGCCGACTGCAGGAACGACTCGATCGAGAACCGTAGGTTGGCCCGGAACTCTCCGGAACGACCCTCGACATCGTGGGAGCGGAGCCACAGCGTGGCCCCGCCGAAGATGACGAGCGACGTCGCCAGCGCGGCGACGGCGCGGACCCCAACTCGTCCCACCGGCCGGCGATCGCGATGAGCAGCAACGCTACGGCGGCGGCGACGGCCTCGCTCGGGTTCGCCGACGCCATCACGGCGACGCCGGCAACCGCCCACACCGGATGCCGACCGATCGCCACGATCGCCGCGCCGAGGATCGTAAGCGTGTCGTACCAGCCAATGTTGTAGAGCACGATCGTCGGGAACGAGCTGACAGCGACCGTCAGCCGCACCGCCGTACGCCACGATGGATCGAGGTCACGCGTGCCGAGACCGATGACGGCCGCGGAGGCAACGGCGATCGCCACGCCGAGCACGGCCCACTGCCCGAGCGACGAGATGCCGAGGACATGCGGCGGCCCGAGGTAGCCGAACGACTCGTAGATGAACGACGGCTTCGACGGGAACGTCCGCGACTCCTCAAGCCAGATCGCCTTGCCGTTGGAGAGGTACACGCCGGTGCGGGCGAGCACGGTCAGGACGAGACCGAGGCCGAGGAAGCGGCGACCGGCGAGCCACTCGCCGATCGCCGTCAGGTCGAGCGCGGCGATCGACCGGGGCGTCGACTGCGGGGGGCTCGGACGCGTTGGGGAGTCTGGTGCGTCGGCGGGGAGGGTCACGCTGTCGCCTGCAATGCAGTGACGACCTCGCCGAGCGGTTCACGGAAGTCGCGCAGCTCGCCCAGCCCGCTCGCCCGAAGCGCGAAGTTGTCGAGCACCGAGTTGGCCGGTCGGGTCGCCATCGGAGGCGCATCCGCTGGCCTGCCGGCGAGATATGCCTCTGTCGAGATGGGCTGCACCTTGTCGGGCGAGTGTCCACCGGCTTCGAGGATCGCCTGAACGAACTCGAACCAACTCACCGCGCCCTGGTTGGTGACGTGGTGCACACCGGGCACGCGGGCAACGCCGAGCTCGAGGACCTTGGCAGCAAGGTCGGAGGCGAACGTTGGATGCCCGACCTGGTCGTCAACGAACGTCAAGCGGTCCTGCTCGCCCGCGAGACGCAGCACCGTCTTCACCATGTTGTTGCCGTGGGCGCTGCAGACCCACGACGTGCGGGCGATCGTCCACGACGGGTCGATCTCGATCTCGCCACCCAACTTCGATCGACCGTACACCGACTGCGGCGACGGAGCGTCCCACTCGACGTACGGCCCGGCCTTCGTGCCGTCGAACACGTAGTCGGTCGACACGTAGACGACGTGGGCACCGACCCGGCGCGCTCCGTCGGCGATGAATCGAGTAGCCAGAGCGTTGACCGCGTACGCCGTCTCCGGATCGACTTCGCACCGGTCGACCGCGGTGAACGCGGCGCCGTGCAGGATGAGGTCGGGGTTCCACCCGGTGATGGCACCGAGAATCTGGTCGCGATCGGTGATATCGCAGGTGTCGATGTCGACGCCCAGCACATCGTGATGGGGCGAGTCGACAAGCAGTTGTTGCAGCTCGGTGCCCAGCTGACCGTTGCTCCCGGTGATGAGAATCTTCATCGGCTCAGCGGTTCTTGACGCGGGCGCGGAGTGGCTCCCACCAGTCGCGGTTGTCGACGTACCAGGCGATCGTCGTGTCGATCGCCTCCTCGAAAGTGCGGGTCGGCTTCCAACCCAGCCCGCCGACCTTGTCGGTGGCGATCGAGTACCGGCGATCGTGACCCTGGCGGTCCACCACGTACTCCACGCTCGACTCGTCCTTGTCCAGTGCGGCGAGAATGACGTCGGTGATCTCACGATTGGTGCGCTCGTTTCCGGCACCGATGTTGTAGACCTCGCCGACCGTCCCGTTGCGGAGCACGGCGTCCACCCCCCGGCAGTTGTCCTCGACGAACAACCAGTCGCGCACGTTGAGGCCGTCGCCGTAGAGCGGAACCCGACCACCTTCGAGCAGCGTGGTGACGAAGAACGGGATGAGCTTTTCGGGGAACTGGTAGGGGCCGAACTGGTTGGACGAACGGGTGATCACGACCGGCAGCTCGTAGGTCTCGTGGTAGCTCATTGCGATGAGGTCCGACCCGGCCTTCGCCGAGGAGTACGGCGAACGTGGGTGCAGAGCGTCGGTTTCGACGAAGCTCCCCTCCTCGATCGAGCCGTAGACCTCATCGGTGGAGATGTGGACGAAGCGTTCGATGCCGAGCTGGGTGGCGATGTCGCAGAGCACGTTGGTGCCGTCGCAGTTGGTTCGCACGAACACGTCGGGATCGAGGAGCGACCGGTCGACGTGGCTCTCCGCAGCGAAGTGCACGACCTGGTCGCAGCCGGTCATCGCTGCGCGGACCGCATCCCGATCGCAGATGTTCCCTTCGACGAACGAGAAGCGGGGGTCGTCCTCGAGATCGGCGAGGTTGGCCCGGTTGCCGGCGTAGGTGAGCGCGTCGTAGACGACGACCTCGTCGTCGGAGGTCGTCAGCACGTGGCGCGCAAAGTTCGACCCGATGAACCCGGCGGCGCCGGTGATGAACAGCTTCATGGGGACCGAGTCTACGACTGGGCCTCCACCTCACCGGTTCTGTGATGCAGATCCGCCCCTGGAGGGGCGGATCTGCATCACAGAACGGGCGGGGCGGTTTGCTACGGACGCAGCTTGAAGTGCGGTTGGAACATCGGGTCCAACTCGGTGCGCAGCGGGTTGGCCTGGTCCCGGGCCGACAGGATCGGATCGGTGAGACCCCAGTCGGCGTCGACGGCGGGGTCGTTCCAGGCCACGCCGTTCTCATCGGCGGGGTTGTAGTAGCCGTCGACGAGATAGGTGATCGCCATGTCGGACAGCGACGCGAACCCGTGCGCCACACCCGGAGGGATGAACACGCCGAGATGGTTGTTCTCGCCCCCGTCCACCTCGCCGAGGTCGAGCACGTGAGTCGCTCCATCGGTCGGCGACCCTTGACGCAGATCGTGCAGGACGACCCGAGCGTGGCCGAACGGCACATACCAGTAGTCGGCCTGGTGCAGGTGGTAGTGCAGGCCGACAAGACAACCGGCCACGCGGTTGCCTCGGTTGCCCTGGATCATCTCGCGCCCCTGTGGAAACCACTCGCGGCGGTAGGTCTCGATGAAATAGCCGCGCTCGTCGCCGAACTTCGTGGGCTCGACTATCTGAACGCCCGCAATGAGCTCGGACTCGGTAATGGTGGGCATGGATCTCCGCCGGTGCTGGGAACAGGTGCTATTCGAGGTCGATCGAGCAGTCGTCGCCGATCATCAGGCGCGTCGCTTTGGGGCGCTGCCCGCTTCGGTGGACGAAGGTGTCGCGGCCGATGAGCGAGTCGACGAGGCGCGGCACCCCTTCGATGCGAGCACGTTCGAGCACCACCGAGTTCTCGATCTCGGTGTCGACGATCCGACAACCCGGAGCGACGGACGTGAACGGTCCGACGTAGCTGTTCGTCAACACGGTTCCCGCGCCGATGATCGCCGGGCCGCGAACATGGCTGTTGATCAGCGTCGCCCCTGCTTCGATGACGACCCGCCCGTCGACCGCGCTCGTCTCGTCGACCTCGCCGTCGAGACGGGACTCGATCTCCTCGAGCACGCGACGGTTGGATTCGAGCAGAGGGTCCTTCTTGCCAGTGTCGAGCCACCAGCCGTCCAGGAGGTCGTGACGAACCCGGTGGCCATGCTCGATGAGCCACTGGATCGCATCGGTGATCTCCAACTCGCCGCGCGGCGACGGTTCGATCGCCGAAACGGCGTCGTGGATCAGCTTCGTGAACAGGTAGACGCCGACCAGGGCGAGATCCGATGGCGGATCCTCGGGCTTCTCGATCAACCGGACGACACGGCCCGCGTCGTCAACCTCGGCGATACCGAAACGATGCGGGTCGGGAACCGGGCACAGCAGGATCTGGGCTGCCGGTGGTTCGGTGCCCTCGCCGTGCAGTGTCAACTCGTTGGCGGATCGGCGGTCGTCGTGGAATCGGGCGAGGAATTCAACAAGGCCCTGTTGCAGCATGTTGTCGCCGAGGTACATGACGAAATCGTCGTCGCCAAGGAAGTCGCGGGCGATGAGGACACAGTGAGCGAGACCCAGCGGCTCGTCCTGCGGAATGAACGTGACCTTCGCACCGAACTGAGAGCCGTCGCCGACCGCCTCGCGCACCTCGGCGCCGGTTTCACCCGTGATGATGCCGATCTCGGTGATGCCTGCCGCGACCATGTCCTCGATTCCGTAGAACAGGATCGGCTTGTTCGCCACCGGGACGAGTTGCTTGGCGCTGGTATGGGTGATCGGACGCAACCGCGTCCCTGCACCGCCGGAGAGGATGAGGCCCTTCACAGGGCATTCTGTCTAGCAGCGACCGGTCCGACACGGCCCATCCGGGCCGGAGCCGCGGATCCGCCGTCGATCAGACGACCACGTCACGGCATCCGAGCAGACTGGTTCCACCGAGTCCGACGTTGATGCCGTAGACGCACACCCGTTGCGGACCCGACGCCACCGGTGGCGAGGTCCACGAAAGCCCGTGTGACCCTCCGTATGTCGGGAACGCGGCGGCGAGGTCAGTACGCGACGTTGCCGCCCGGCCGGCGTCGAAACCCTGTGGTCCGATGTAGACGTGCACCAACGCGCCACCAGCGGTGTCGGGGTCGATCGCCCAGCCCGTCACCGTGACCCGTCCGCCGGTGGCCGTGACCGACTCGACATTGCCGAACGGCGAGCCGCCCGGGATGCCGATCCACTGACACCGAAGCAGCGAGTTCGGACCGCGCCCCGACACGTCGATAGCGAACACGCACACGGGATGGAACCCGGGAGCAAGGCCCCCGGTCGATAGCGAGAACCCGTGGGAGCCCCCGTATCCGGGAAACGCTGAGCCGATGTCGGGACGAGGTTCGGACGCCAGGCCGAGGTTGAAACCGCGGCTTCCCACGTACACGTGGACCTCGTTGGAACCAGCGGTGTCAGGATCGAGGGACCACCCCGACACCGTCACCCGCCCGTCGGGGCCGCCCTCGATCCGGTCCACCACGCCGATGGGAGCGCCACCTGGAACGACAACGTCACGGCAGGTCGACCAACGTGTCGTTCCGGGCCCCTCGTTGATGAAGAACACGCAGACCGATCGACGGCCCGGAGCGAACCCGCCCGCCGACCACGAGAACCCGTGAGCCGCACCGTACGCCGGGAACGCCGACCCGATGTCGGGACGGTCCCCTGTCGCACGACCCAGGTTGTGCCCACGACCGTCGACGTACACATGGACCTCAGGCGAGCCCTCCGTATCTGGATCGAGGACCCAGCCGGACAACGAGATACGGCCGTCCGGACCAGCGCTGATCGCGTCGGTGACCCCGATGGGATCTCCCGACAGCACGTCGACGTCACGGCACCCGATCAGCGTGTTGCTGCCCGGACCGACGTTGATGCCGAACACACAGACCTGGTGCCGACCGGGGGCGACCCCCCGGATCGACTCGCGGAACCCGTGCCGGGTGCCAACCCCGGGATGGGAGGTCGCGAGGTCGGCGCGCTCGTTGGCGGCGGCGAACGACGCCCGGTGAGCGCCATCGACGTAGACGTGCGCGTCGATCGGGTTGATGACGAGCGGATCGAAAACCCACCCGGAGACCAGTACCGACCCCGGGCCTCCGGCCGCGACGTCGATGATGCCGAGCGGCGAGAGCTTCGCGGCCACCAAGGCGGGCATGGCCGGACGGATCCTGGCCGAGATCGCCGAGTACAGCGCAGCACCCGGACAATCGGTCGAGCCGATGTCGCGGTGCCCGATGACGCGAGGCAGGTCGACGACAGTCCCCGCTGGGATGGTCGAGCTTCCGCCGGAGGTGAACGACACGTTCGTCGTCGGGTCGATGCCGGCTCCGGCAAGTCGCCACGCGATCGTGTCGGCGATGGCGTCGACCTGCGCGTTCGACGCACCTCCGGTGGTGGTGTTGCCGAGGGCAGCAACCCCGACCGAACCGGTGTTGAATCCTTCGGCGTGGGCGCCGATCGCGTAACGGTCGAGGCTCCCGTCACGGCCTTCCCACACTCCACCGAACTTGTCGACGACGAAGTTGTACCCGAGATCGGACCAACCGTTGCTGTCCATGTGGAAGGCCTGCATCGAACGGAGGATCCCCGGCACCTGGGCTGCTGTGTAGTCGTTGCCGGTTGCCGTGTGGTGAACGACCGACATCTTGAGCGTCGAAGCCGATCCGATCGTGTTCGATGGCGCCCTGGCACCCCACTCCCCGCGGGGATGCACGGGTGGGCGGCCGACGCTCGCACCTGCCGGGACGTCGTTGGCCTCGACGACGAGGTCTTGACCATCGGGCCGCACGACCACGGCCTCGGCTGATCCGACGAGCTCAGCGTCCGCGGCGCCGACCTGCACCTGATAGGCGGTAGCGTTGCCGACCCACAGGGGCTGGGTCACCACACTACGGCTGGTGGCTTCCGCATGAACCGCTTCGGCCGTCGATGCGTCCGGACCCTTGTCGACCTCGACCTCGAGCTCGGTCCACTCCGACCAGCCCGACTCGTCCTCCCACCGAACCGACACCGGCGCCGTCGGCACACCGTCCAGGCTCACACCGATCGTCACGAACGGCTCGACGGTCGACACGGCCGACTCGATCGGCGCCGCATCGGCGGCCACTGCCTCGACCGGCAATGAGTCGACTGGCAATGACTCGGAGGGCACGACCTGGGCGGCAGCGATGAAGTCGAGGGGCGCACGATCGACCCGGTACGACTCGACGAACGAGTACGACGGGACCGGGCCGACGGCGAACCCGAGGGCAAGGAGGCTTCCGACGACGAGGGCGCGGCGGAATCGGCAGAGCATGGGGAGTCCTTTCGAGCAACGACAGCCGCGGCGACCACCCAACAGTGACACTGAGCGCGCAGACAACCGCATTCCGCGAGAATTCTAGGGTGACTTCGATCTCCTCGGGTCGCGGCACAGTGCCGCGTAGGCTCGGGGGTCGCCGACTTTCCGCCATCGCGGCGTTTCCCGAACGCTCGGCACGTGACCACCATGACGACGCCAGTCGACGCAACCCCCGCCGACCTCGGCGACGCGCAGCCTCCGACCGCCGACATCGGCTGGCGCAGCTGGCGACCGCAGCGGCCGGCCATCGCGACGACGGTCCTGATCTCCATCGGCGTCGTCGTGCTCGTCGCCCGCCGCCCGACAGCGCTCACCGACCCCGGCCTGTACGCCGAGGACGGAGTGATCTTCCTGCTCGAAAGCCTCCGCGACGGACCGTCAGCGGTGGTCGAGCCGTACAACGGGTACATCCACCTCCTCCCGCGCCTGATCGCGGCTGCCGTCGAGTGGCTCCCACTCGCGTGGACCCCGGTCCTCTACAGCATCGCGACCGCTGTGGTGTCAGCGTGTTCGGCGGCCTTGGTGCTGTCATCACGCTTCGCCCGCCTGGTCCCCGCCTATCCGGTACGCGTCGCGCTGTTCACCTCGCTGCTCCTCGTGCCGAGACTCACCGAGGTCCACCTCGCTCTCAACAGCGTCCTGTGGTGGTGCGCCGTCGCACTGCTGCTCACAGCGCTGTGCGACGACCCAACGACGACGTTCGGCAGAATCGGCGAGGTCGCGATGGTGGCGGTCTCGGTAATGAGCGGACTGGCAGGCGTCGTCCTCGCTCCGATCGCTGCTGCCCGATGGGCCCGCACCCGGTCCCGACCGTCATTGGTCGTTCTCGGAACTTGGTGGGGATGCGCACTCGTGCAACTCGCCGTTTACCTGACTCAGGACCGGCAGAACGGTTCGGTCCCGATCGGCCCGCCCCTGATCCGCGCAGCGATCGAGAAGACGGTCGGGGCGCTGGTGCTCGGCCGGCGCTCCGTAGACGAACACTGGGCCGGCGGTGTACCGACGCTGCTCCTGGTCGGGCTCGGGCTCCTCGCGCTGACCTGGGCTGCGATCGTGGTCTGCGGCCTCGGCTGGACCGACTGGGCCGCGATCGCCTGGACCGTGGCCGCTTCCGTCGTCGCCGGGTTCCTGGCCCTGGGCCCGGCCGCCGCCGCGCTCCCCGACCGTTATACCGTGCTGCCCATCACCGCCCTGGTGATCGGACTGTTCGCAGCGCGGCCGCCGTGGCGCGCGCTCGCTGCGGCGCAGGTCGCCCTCATCATCGTTGTGCTGGCGTTGCGAGCGACCGACTTCGTCGTACCCGCACGGCCGTCGACGGACTGGGCCGACTCGGTCGACTGCCTCGATGATGTCAGCCGCGAGTGCGTCGTCGAGCTCAACCCCGACGGGTGGACGCTGACGCTCCCGCCCGGCCTCCGCTAATCACGCGCTCATCAGGAGCGCCCACGTCGAAATGTGCTGCGACGCAATCGCGGAACCGCACACCTCGCAGCACATTTCGGGAGGTGGCGGGTCGGCGATCAGACCGCGATCAGACCGCCAGCGGTTGCAGCCCTGTGGCTTCAGGCTGGCGCCTGGATCGGCGCCGGCTGGCACAGTCCTTCGAGCTCCACGACCTGGATCTGATCACGGTTGTCCCACGTGACCAGGTTGTTCGGGTCCCTGCGGATCTTGTACTCCCGGAACTCCATGTCGAGCGCGTCGAAGGTCAGGTAGCGGCCGATGAGCGGATCGCCGACCCCGAGGATCAGCTTGAGCGCCTCCACCGCCTGGATGGTGCCGATGATGCCGGGCAGCGCGCCGAGCACGCCCGCCTCGGCGCAGCTCGGAGCCATCTCCGCAGGCGGCGGCTCAGGAAGCATGTCCCGATACGTCGGACCACCCTTCGGGTCGAAGACGGTGACCTGGCCCTCGAACCGGAAGATCGACCCGTGTACGACCGGGATGCCGAGCTTCACCGAGGCGTCGTTGAGCATGTACCGGACCGGGAAGTTGTCGGCACCGTCGATGATGAGATCGAACCCCGAGATGATCTCCTCGATGTTCGAGGCGTCGAGTCGGCGGTCGAAGGTGATGACGTCGACGTCTGGGTTGAGCAACGTCAGCGTCTTCTTGGCCGAGTCGACCTTGCGCTCGCCGATGCGATCGAGGTTGTGCAGGATCTGACGTTGCAGGTTCGATGCGTCGACGACGTCCATGTCGATGACGCCGATGGTCCCGACGCCTGCCGCAGCGAGATACAACGCGGCCGGAGACCCCAGGCCTCCGGCGCCGAGAAGCAGCACCTTCGCTCCGAGCAGCTTCTGCTGCCCTTCCTCACCCACCTCGGGGACGAGCAGATGACGCTGGTAGCGGTTGCGCTGATCAGGCGTGAGCACCTGCGGAGTACGCCAGTCCCGACCCTCGTCCTTCCACTTGTTGAACCCACCGGCCATCGAGACGACGTCGGTGTAGCCCAGGTCGCTGAGTGTCTTCGCAGCGAACGCCGAGCGGACCCCACCGGCGCAGTGGACGACGACCTTGCGGTTCTTGTCGGCGATCCGCCCCTCCACCTGCCCTTCGAGGTGGCCACGTGGGATGAAGATCGCGCCGGGGATCGCCCCCTGCTCGAACTCGTCGGCCTCTCGAACATCGAGAACGACGGCACCGCCGGCACGCAGGTCCTCGGCCTCCGCCGTGGTGACCTCGGCGATCTCGGACTTGGTGGCGGTGAGCAACTCACGGAACGACGGCATGACGATCTCTCTCTGGGTGTCCACGGGGGTTCGGCGGGTCAAAACCCTACCGAACTGGTCAACATTCAGGAAAGTGCTCGCATTCCAGCCGTTTCGCGACACCGCGCCGATAGGGTCTCCGGAAACCCGCGGGCGTCCGCGGAGTCCAGCAGCGTGAGTCAGCGAGAGACCCGCATGAAGATCTACACCCGGAAGGGCGACGACGGCAGCACGGGCCTGTACTTCGGCGGTCGCGTCCCCAAGGACTCTGTCCGTCCCACCGCGTACGGCGACGTCGACGAAACGCAAGCGGTCATCGGTCTTGCCCGGGCTCATGCCACCGCCTCCGGTGCCTCGACGTCGAGCACGCTCGACGAGATTCTCGTCTCGGTACAGCGGGATCTGTGGGTGGTCATGGCCGACCTCGCCACGGGTGAGGAGAACCGCCACAAACTCTCCGACGACACCACCCGCGTCACCGACGCGATGGTGGCCCGGCTCGAATCGCTGATCGACCAGGTTGGCGGCTGGTTCGAGATGCCCCAGGAATTCGTCGTGCCCGGCGGCGACGTCGTGTCGGCAACCCTCGACGTCGCCCGTACCGTCGCCCGGCGCGCCGAGCGCTGCGCCGTCACGATCAACGACAGCGAATCGCTCGCGGTGAGCTACCTCAATCGACTGTCCGACCTGCTGTGGACGTTGGCCCGCTGGCAGGAAGGCACCGCCCTCACCGTCCGTTCACTCGTTT
>JAIBBP010000006.1 GCA_019694615.1 Microthrixaceae bacterium
AGCCCGCCCCTCACGACGAGCTCCTCCGGTGCCGTCTCGATGTGGAGGATGCCTCGGCCATCCGTCATCCATTGCGTGGCGCCGTTGGTGATCAGGCCGCCTCCGCCGTGGGAATCCTGGTGGGCGAACGTCCCGTCGATGATGTAGGTGACGGTCTCGAAGCCACGGTGTGGGTGCCAGTCGGTTCCCTTGGGTTCGTAGGGCGCGTAGTCGATCTCGCCCATCTGATCCATGTGAACGAAGGGGTCGAGGTCGGCGTGGGTCACCCCGGCGAACGCCCGGCGAACCGGAAAGCCCTCACCCTCGAAGCCGGCGGGCGCAGTGGTGACCGAGCGCACCGGACGAACGACGGCATCGGGAGATGGCGACGTGAGTTTGGGGAGAGTCAGTGTGTCAGCGGTGACTGCGGGCATGGCTGCCTCTTTCGGATTGTGGTGCTCGTGCCCAGATGCAACGAGAGGGCCACGGCGAATGTTCCCACGACACAATGGGGTCATGGACGAGATGTTGTTCGACCAGGTGGCCGAGGCCACACGCACGCTCGTCCCCGACGATCTGGGCACCCTCCACCTGCGAGCGCGGCGGTGGGCGCTCAAAGCCTGGTTCGGCCCGGGGAATCCCACGCCCGAGCACTACGAGGCGCAGTTGCTCGGCCCGAAGGACGTGCCACAAGCGACACTGCTCGGACTCGAAATCGGTTTCCACGCCGAGCACAAGCAACCGGCCGACAACGACGCGTGCCTCGCCCGCATTCGAGCCGCGGGGAGTGGCTGGCTCGCGGACCTGGGACCCGAGGCGGAGGTCGGCGGGTTCATCGGGCGTCCCGACCAGTGGCGGCGGGTGTCGGAGGTGTGGATAGACCCCGACCTCACCGACGAAGCGATGGCATGGGAGATCGCCGCTCGCCTCACCGACTACATCCTCGCGATCGAGCCGGTTCGCGTGACGCCAGTCGGCCACCGGACGCCCTGACTGAACTCCGACCCCGCCGGGAGACACACCGGTGATGCGTTACGGCTCGGCCAGCCTCCGTGCGGCCATGCCTCAGACACCCACGCCGATCATCGGGGCGAACCGATCACATCACCGGCGACGAACGTCGCGACCGTGACGGGGCCGGGCCCCGAGTGGTTTTGTTCGGCGAACGTACACAGATCTGTGTACGTTCGCCGAACAGAATCCCCGCTCAGAGGTCGCGGACGTGGATGTACCGACCGGCTCGGGTGCGGTACTGGACGTATCGCCCGTCGGAGCCGAGGTTGTACTGCTCCACGGTGACCGAACCGTCGGGGTGAACCGCCTGCACCCAACCGACGTGGCCGACCGGCCCCGCCGTCAGCCCGCCGGAACTCTCGTTGGGGTTCCAGTGCGCCACGGCACCCACGGCAGGAACCGCATCCACGCGGTAGTACGGAGCGAGTGCCTCGTCCCAGGTGCCGGCGTCACCGGCTGTGATCGCGAGTCGGGCGCCGTTGCGAGTCGACAGCCGCCAGGCAACGAAGCTTGTGCACTGACGGTTCGGGTAACCCCACGAGTCGAAGACCGAACTGATCGGCGCGTCACGCCAAGCGGCGGGATAGTCGTCGCCTGACGGTGGCGTCGCGTCGATCGGCGCGGGACTCCCAGCCGGTACTCCGCCGCTCGGAGTGACGCCGCTCGAAGTTCCGGCCGTCGGGTTGCCCGCGGCGGCAAGTCCGCTGCTCTGCTGCGCCGACAGGATGAACGCAACCGCATGTTGCTTCGTGATCATCCGCGCCCAGCGCCCTTTGCGGCACTGAAGCACCCAGTGTCCGCCGTCATCTCCGAAGTCGGCCGTCCGACACCGAGCGCCGACCTTCCCGGGTTGGCAGCCAGATAGCAGCGTCAGCCCGACTACGAGCGCGACTACGACGGCAAGCGGTCGGCGTCCCAGCACGTCAGCCAGGCTACTGGCCCCACTCGACGCTGTGGTGCCTTCAGGCTCTGGCGCCGATCTCGACGGGGACTCCACGATCCCTGAACTCGAACGCAGCACCCGTGGAGAAGCGGGTCAGAGCGACATCGGAGGACTCGGGCCGCTCCGTCTCGCCCATCCTCACAATGACCACCAACTCGCGGTCGCAATCCTCGACGACCCGGCACACGAATCGCTGGTTCACGGCTCGGGCGATCGCGTCGAGAGCTGAGATGTCATCGCTGCCGAGCAGCGCCAGCCATGCACCGTCGACGACCGCGTCGCAGGCGCGGTCGATCGACAGCCGAACGCCGTCGTCGACGACCTCCGCGGCGAGTCCGACGTACGGCCTCGGGTTCGACGCCGGGTGCAGATCGAGGACCGCCATCAGAGCTTCGGCGTCGTCGCCGAGGTCGAAGAGCGCTCTGATTCGCTCCGCAGCGAGCCCGGCGATGCCGCAGAACTGATGATGGCCGATCGCAACGGCCTCGTCCGCCGTCGTCCGGCGTCGCACAGCCCGCAGAAACGACAACGTGAGCAGGTGTCCCTGGAGGCAGATCTCCTCGGCCATCCGGACGAGCGCCGATCGGGACCATTCGTCGAACCTCAGGTCGTCGAGGAGCGGACCGCTGTAGTCGGATCGACCGTCTTCGTCGGGATCGATGGGCGACAGCTCGGCCACGGCGGCACGGGTCTGCCCCATCGCTAAAGCCTCCGACGGAATCGGGAGCTCCGGATGAGACGGATCGACCACCACCGTCCAGGCGCAGTGAGGGTGTCGGTCGGTCGGGACCCGGGGCGGGCGATGGATGGGGCGCACCTGAGCGCGCCGGTTGGTCGCGATCGCCGTCGCATCGAACGTCGGATCCTCGATGTCGTGGCACATCGCGGTCACGTAGTCGTCTCCCATCGGCTCGACGTCCATCAGCGCGCCGCAGTGGTCGAGCCAGAACTCGCCGCGATAGGGCGATTCGAGCCGGTACCGGAAGTCCATGAACTGCGGCGGCGCGCCGATATCGAGCTGCATGCCCTTGAAGATCGTCTCGACGGTGTCGGCCTCGAAGCCCAACGCATGCTGCATTCGACGGGTGTAGACGGGACTCGCTCCCATCCACTCCTCGATCGCGATGTCGCGCATCCCTTCCCGGCCGAACGCCCCGATGAGGTGCGGCATCCCTGACCGATCGATGAGGTGACCGCACAGCAGAAGCTCCGGCACGAGGGCCGCCAACTCGGAGCGGGTCAGGTCGCTGAATCTCATCGCCGCACTGTACGGCCCCGAGCGCGTCAAAGTCGGACACCTGTCCAGATTCGCGACACGCTCACGGCGCAGGACGACACCACCTCGGCGGCCGGCGACACCAGGGCCGGTAGTCTCGCCCGATGACCGATCTCCCGCTCCCCGCAGCCGTCCTTTGGGATCTCGACGGCACTTTGGTCGACACCGAGCCGGCGTGGGTCGAGGCCGAGATCGCCCTGGTTACCAAGTACGGCGGCCAGTGGACCGCCGAGGACGGCGAGCAGATGATCGGCAGCGCCCTCCCCAACGCTGCTGCCCACCTGAGGAGTCGAGGCGTCGAAGGAAGCGACGACGAGATCATCGGCTTCCTCATCGAGCGCGTCCTGGTGACACTCGCCGCCGGCGTTCCCTGGCAGCCCGGCGCGCACGAGCTGCTCGCGACCTTGCGCGACGCCGGGGTTCCGTGCGCTCTCGTGACGATGAGCTATCGGGACATGGCCGACCAGATCGTCGCCGGTGCGCCTGAAGGCGTCTTCAGCGCGGTCGTCGCCGGCGACGAGGTCACCCACGGCAAGCCACATCCTGAGCCATACCTCCGCGGCGCCGAACTGCTCGGCGTCGACGTCCGCCGCTGCGTTGCCTTCGAGGACTCGCCCACCGGGATGGCATCCGCCGAGGCCGCTGGTGCCCGCGTCGTCGGTCTCCAACGACATGTGCCGGTAGCGCCGAAGCCAGGGCGCAGTCGCCTCGGTTCCCTCGTCGGGTTCACGCTCGACGACCTCCGAGCCATCGCCGGCGGGTCAACAATCGACCGCCTCTGACCCGCCGTACTGACCGGCCTCCGGGGTCACCCCACCACGAGGGTGAGCGCTGCCCGGGGTTGCTCGAAGTCGGAGACGATCGCGGACACGGCGATCTCCCACTCCCCCGCCAGCACGAAGTCCTGCCGCACACGGTAGGCCCCTGGCCCGACGCGGTCCGCGGGCAGGGTGATAGGTCCGATCTCCTGGGCGCGGAGCCGGAACTCGACGCGCGGCGGCTCCTGTGCATCGACGCTCGCACCCGCGGCATCGGTGATCGTGAACGACACGGTGTTGGCACCAACGCGCCCAGGAGACACCGTGACCACGAGCAGCCCGTCGCCGAACGACGTCGACTTCACGGCCGCCCCTCCTCCGGTCGCCGCGGCGGCGGGATCGAACGGCCTAGATGTCGACTGCGGCGTCGTCGTCTCGCCGACACACGTGTGATCCATCGTTTCCATTCCCGGTTGACCTTCCATGGCCGCGACCTCGTCACACGTCAGCAGGGTGGTGGCACCTCCGGAGGTCGACTCCTCGTTCGGGGAGGTCGTCGTGAGCGCGGCGGTCACGGCGACCACCAGGACGAGCACAACGATCTCGGCGGTAGCCGTTCGCCGAAGCAGACCCGCGGACTCGCCGTCGGGTGCAGCGGCGACCCTGCCCACGAGAGCGATCTTGTTGTACGTACCGATCGCCGCGACGAGCGCGAACAGTCCCACCTTCACGAGGAGCAGCACGCCATAGCGCGTGTCCACCAGTGCGCTCCACGAACCGACGACGCGCCATCCCAGCATCGCTCCGGCGACCACCAGCGCGACGATGGCCACCGTCGCCATCGACGAGAACCGGGCGACGACGGTGGCGCGTTCGACGCCATCGACGGGCCGGCGAAGCGCGAGGAGCAGGGCAACCAACCCACCTGACCACACCGCTGCCGCTGCAAGGTGCACCGCATCGGCGGCGATCGAGACGGCGACGGGAGTCGACGTGCGGGTGTGTCCAACCACCACAAACCCGGCGATGGCGAAAACGGCGCCGTCGACGACGATCAAACGGCGCACGGCGTTCTGCCACAGCGGGCGCATCGAAACGACAACGGTGACCATCCCGAGCACGCCGAGAGCTGCCTGGAATCCGAACGCACTGGTCACTTGATCCGACAATGCCGACCCCGACGGCAACCCAAAGTCGCCCCCTTCGATCAGGATCGCCTGCGCCACGACGCCGAGAAGGAGCGCCAGTCCACCGACACCGGACCCTACGATCGCGACCTTCTCGGCCGCCTGGCCCGCATGGTCGCCAACGAACGCTCGGAACAGGGCAATACCAACGGCGAGCAGGAAGCCGGCGTAGGCCAGGCCGTTGAGCACGTCGACGAGGACCTCGGCCGCGGCACTGCTCTCGTCCGCCGCTCGGGCGTCAGCGAGAACGTCGGTGACGCCGCCCGCAGCCGACGGGGCACCGATGGCGAACGTGAATGCTCCGCTCACCGGGTGAGAGTCGGCCGACATGACCTTCCACGCCACGACGTAAGAGCCGTCGGCGAGATCGCGCGGCAAGTCGACCGACACCACGTCGTCGACGACCACGGCCTCGGGAAGGTCGAGATCGTCGCCGGCGGCGTCGAGGAGTCGCACGGAATCCTCGCGAAGTAGGACCGGCTCGTTGAAGGTGAGGGTGATCTCGTCCGGAACCTCGGCGGTGACCGAACCGGCGGCCGGCGATGACGACTCCAGCGCGGAATGGGCGCCTGCCGGGGTAGCCCACACAGCCGTCCAGAGCGAGGCCGCCACGACGACCAGCAGGCACAAGGCCGCACGGCGGGCGGCGGCGAATCGGCGAGCTGACATCGCCCGCAACCTAGCGACGAACGGGACTCGCCCGGGCTACGCGGCGGACCTGCGGCTCGCGGCGAGGGCTCCACCACCGAGGAACGTCCCGAGAATGCCGGTGACGAGGCCCGCGATCGCCAGACCCGACGAGTCATCGCCATCGCTGCCGGTGCTCTTTCTCGCGGCGCTCGTGGTCTCCTCGTCGCCGGACTCGGGGGCCGCAGCAGCCGTCGACGCCTCGGTGTCGGTGGAACCGTGCGCGTCGCCGGTCGCGGCGGTCACTGTGACCGTCGGTGCCGGCGACTCGAGCTCATCGGGGTTTTGACCGTCGGAAGCAACCTGCGTCCACGCGGTCTGCCCCTCGACGCACTCCTGGATCGTGGGGAAGGCGAGCGTTGTCCCGGCGGCTTCGGCGGGGATGTGGACGGTGAGCTTGAGATCGTCGCGGTATCCAGGCTCGAGTGGGGTCTTGGCGGTGAACACCACCTCGCTGATGCGTTCCGTAAGCGCTTCGCCATGGCCGGTTTCGAGCGGCGGATCGAGCTGCTCCTTGATGATCTCGATATCCCAGTTGGGGTTGATGCTCGGGGTCGCCGTTGGAATGGAGTCGGGCAGCTGGATCCGAACCTTCGTCGTCGGCGACTCGTCGCAGCCGTGCGGCACGCCGAACGACAGGAGCGCGTAGCTGTCGGCCGCCTGCACATCTTCCTGAATCGACACGTGGGCGGACGCGGGAGACGCGCCCAACACGATGCCCGCACCGACGGCTCCCACTGTGAGGGCGACGCGAGCGGTGCTGCGGGACGCGGTGCGACGGGACACATGGCGACGGGACGGCGTGATCATTCAGGGACTCCTCGATCATGGGGGACGCGGTCGCCCTCGGCGACCACACCCAAAGTCGTCGTCTGGGTCCGAAAAGTTCCCGGGCCCCCAACGTGACGAAGAGGAACTACCCGATGAACTCGTCGTGCGACGCACCGCTGGAAGAACCCCGAGATCGCTGTCGGCGGTAACCCCTACGTCGGCACCCTCGCTAGCCACCGGCAACTCGCGAGCAGCGCTCAGCCTCGACCGGTAGCGTCCGGTTCGCCTACGTCACTGATCGAGCACCGGTCGGAGGACCGAATGTCCCTGTCGTCCGCACTACGTCTCGGCGATCCCGACACGTTCGTCGCCGGCGTTCCCCACGCTGCGATCGCCGACCTCCGGCGAACCGCTCCTGTCGCCTGGCAGGAGATCGACGAAGGCCCTGGTTTCTGGGCCGTGCTCCGACACTCCGATGTCGTCCGGGTCGCGCGGGAGGCCACCCAGTTCTCGGCGAGCCTCGGCGGCGTCGTCCTCGAGGACCTCGACGATGACAGCCTCGAGATGATGCGCGGGATGCTGTTGGCGATGGACCCGCCGCGGCACCAGACCTACCGCAAACCGATCGCCGACAGCTTCAAGGCTCGCATCATCGGCGAGCTCGAACCGCAGATCCGTCAGATCTGCCGCGACCTCATGGTCGAGGCTGCCGACCGCGGCGAGGTCGAGTTCGTCCACGATGTCACCTCCGGTCTCCCGTCGCGAGTGATGGGACAACTGATGGGACTTCCCGAGGACGACTGGTCGCACCTGCACGGCCTCGCCGAGCGCCAGACGTCCGGCCAGGATCCCGACTTGATCGCTCCCGGTGAAGGACCCGACTACAGCGCGTCGATCGAGATGGCGATGTACGCGATCGAGCTCGCGACGGCCCGCCGACGGGCCATCGATGCCGGACGCACGCCGCCGTCGGACCTCACGACGCTCATCCTCGAAGGCGACTTCGGGGGTCAGCCGATGACCGAGCTCGACTTCGGCAGCTTCTTCGTTCAACTCGTGACCGCGGGCAACGACACGACCAAGACGATGCTGTCGTCGGGTCTCCTGGCGCTCCTGCAACATCCCGACCAGCTCGCCGCGGTTCGAGCGGACGCCTCATTGCTTCCCGGCGCGATCGAGGAGATCCTGCGCTGGGCGAACCCGCTGCACTACTTCCGCCGCACCGCGGTCGCTCCCACGCGAATCGGCGACACCGAGATCGCGGCCGGCGACAAGGTCGCGATGTACTACACCTCGGCGAACCGCGACCCCGAGGTGTTCACCGATCCCGATCGCTTCGACATCGGTCGCCACCCCAACCCACACCTGTCCTTCGGTATCGGCGAGCACTTCTGTCTGGGCGTTCACCTCGCGCGACTCGAAGGAAGGGTCTTCTTCGAGGAGTTGCTCGGGGCGTTCCCGAAGATCGAGTTGGTCGGCGAGCCGGTCCGCATCCGATCGAACCTCAACAACGGGCTGAAACGGTTGCCGGTTCGCCTCGAAACCTGACGAGAGCCGTACTCGACCTTCGGGCGGCCTCACTCGACCCGCAGTTGTGCGTCGAAGAAAACTCCGATGTTCGGGTCGACCTCGTCATCGGGGGAGAACTCCAATCGGTACCGGCCGCTGTCGGGCAATGTCGCCTCGATCGTCGGGGGATGGCCGCTCGCCGACCGGCCGATCTCTCCGCTCGGTCCGCTCAGCACGACAAGGAGCGGAGCGTCGCCCGCCGCGTCGACGTCGAGTTCGAACGCGAGATGTTGACCGGCGGAAGCCTCGAAGGTCGCCGATACGGGCTCGGTCGCATCGCCGGTCAGGTCCGCTCGATTCGTACCCGGAAGGAACCTCACCTCGGTCGGATCGGTCGACGGCGCTCCGTCCTCGTCCACCCCGACCCTGACGATCCCCCACTTTTCCGGATCGCCGATCTCGACGAGTTCCGCGTCGCGGAGTTGGAACGTTCGTTCCTCGGTCGCGGTCGGGCAGCACGCGCCCTCGGCGTCGGCATTGCGACGGATGACAAGAACCTCACCGACCACACCCCCCGCCGGCGCGACACTCACGTCGTCGACGCCACCGTCGCCCCGGTCACCAACACCGGCGCTCGTCACGAGTTCCGCTGCCGAACCGGCCCATCGATAGACGAGCACGTCGGTGAACTGACCGGTTCCACCGGTGCTGTAGTGAACGGTCACCGCCGCCTCCTGGACGTCGTCGCCGTCGAGGTCGGCGAGGTCGACGTCCAGCACCTCGAAGTAGAAGCTTTCCGGCGGTGTGCCGGCGCTGTACTCGCCGTCGACGACCGTCACCGCCGCCGGCCCGGACGCTCCGTCAGCTGCCTCGGGGAAGTCGAAGGTGAAGTTGCGGAAATCGACCTCGGCGATGGCAGAGCCTCCGGACGGAGACACCGTGGCCGGATCCGTCGTCGAGGGACCCGATTTCGGAGAGTCGGTCGTAGCCGCTCGCTCCGTCGTCGTGGCGGGCGACGAATCGTCGGCTGATGTGCACGCGGGCAGGCAGGCGACCACCACCAGTCCGAACGCAGCGATCGTGCCAATGCGCCGAAGCGGGATCATGCGACGTCCAGCAGACGCGACCGAAACAGGTCCAGCACCTGGTCGAGCGCGGCGCGGGTGGGTTGGCCCGGCTCGTCGATCAAGTGCTCGGTCAGCACCGAGTGGGGCGGCATGGCCGCGGCCGGGTTGGCGTCGGCGCCATCGAGTTCCACGGCGACGAACGCGTCGCCGAGTTGCTCTCGCAGGAAGTCGAACCGTGACCCGCCGACCAGGCGATCGCCTTTGAAGCGGAGGCCCAGAACCTCGAGGCCGTCGTTGGCACATCGCGCCTTCACGGTTCGGAGATCGTCGGGGCTGATGTCGATGTTGTGGGCGCGCTTTCGGCCGAGCGGCACAGGCATCGACGGCTGGGACAGCACCGGCGCCAGCATCCGATCGTCGGTCGCCATCGCCAGCGCGAAGCCCCCGGTGATACACATACCCACCGCCCCCACGCCGGGCCCTCCGCACCGTTCGTGCTCGCGCGCCGCCAGCGCCCGGAGCCAGGAGACGACAGGGGAGGTCCGTCCGGTCGCGAACGTCGTGAACTCCCTGCTGATGCACACCGGTATGAGCGACGAGAGTCCGTACGCAACGGTGGACAGTCGGCTGGTCGACGAGGGGTCGACGTCGCGGCCGGGTGTGCCGAAGAGGTGCGGCACCACGGCGGTACATCCGATGCCGCAAACACGCCGGGCGAAGTCCGCGACGAGTGGGGTGATGCCGGGGATCTCGGAGAGCACGATCACCGCCGGACCGGTGCCATTCCGGAAGATCACCCGACTCACGTCGTCATGAGTGAAGAAATCGCGGTGGAAGTCCGCGAGTGCGTCATCGGCCATCGCCGAACCGTAGCGGTCGACTCGCCGCGCTCACCGGCCGGACGGCACGATCGGCGGTAGCGTTCCCCAACGGCCGGGCGGGGGTGTCCGGCCTGACCAAAGGAGCGACGGTGTCTCGACTGATTCCGGGCCTGCCAACCGACGTGTTCAAACGCATCGACGACCTGATCGCGGACGTACACCCGATCCTGGAACGAGTGGATGTGACGCTGGGGACCGTGAGCGGAACGTTGTCCACCGTCGACGGCACGCTCGCCGATGCAACCTCCACGCTGGGCGAGGCGACCGCAGTGCTCACCGACGTGAAGGCGCTCCTGAGCGACCTGGAACAGCGCCTCGAACTCCTCGACGAGGTACCGGCGATGCGCAAACAGCTCACTGAGGTCCACACGATGCTCAAGAAGTTGACGACAGCGAAGAAGTGACTCGGCGCAGGTCGCCCCGACCGTGCCGGCGGCGTCAGTGCTCCTCGACCACCGCCGACCCCGACTGCTGGTACGGCGTGACCGACGAGTCTCCCATCATCAGGTCCGCGCCCACCGCGGCGAGCAGGCCTGGGACGACCCAGCCCGGTCGCCCCGTTGCCTCGGCGACGAACATCACCGCGGCCAGGGGCACCCGGTAGCCCGCGCCGAGTCCAGCCGCGACTCCCACGATGATGAAGAGCGTCACGTTCGGAGCGTCGATCGCCCCGCCGACGAGCCGACCCATGAGACCGCCGACCACGACCAAGGGAAGGAAGAGCCCGACGACTCCACCACCGGCGAGCGTGCCAGCGGTACCGACCATCCGGGCCACAATCAACAACGCGACGGCGCCGAGGCCGACTCGCGGATCGGTTGCCCACTCGATCGCGTTGTATCCGGGGGTGAGCACCAGGTGCTCGCCGGTCGCGAGGTGAACGACCGTGGCGCTCACCCCGATCGATGCACCACCGACGAGCACGCACATCCAGTCAGGGTGACGTCGTTGAAAGGCTTTCGCAGCGAGGATCACCTTCGCCCACACGCGCACGACGGCCCCGATGCCCACCCCGAGTGCCGCGGCACCCAGCAGGTCCTTCATCGAGAAGGGCGCCTCGCCCGAAACCACAAGCCGCGGCTCGGTGCCGACCAGCGCGACGAACGAGAGGTAGCCGGTCGCGGATCCGACGAGCGCCGGCACCAGAAGCCGTCGGCCGAGGTCGTCGCGGTAGGGGACTTCGAGCGCGAACACCGCGCCAGTGGCCGGTGCCTTGAAGATCGCCGCGACGCCGGCGGCCGCACCGGCCACGACCAGACTGTGCAGATCAGTCGACGCGAGCACGGCGCGGTACCGTCGCTGCAACGCTGCCCCGATCGCGGCTCCGAGGTAGACCGACCCGCCTTCGAGCCCTCCCGGAGCACCGGCGCCGACCGAAGCTGCCGTAGCGACCAGCCGGAACGGTACGGCTCGGGCCGGCAGGTCGCCGTCGCCGTGGAATGCCTTGATGTACTCGTCGGCGGAACCGCTCGACAGCCGCCCTCCGAGCCGCAGAACGACTGCGGCGGCAGCGAGCCCGACAAGCGGAAGCCACGCCTGCATCCACCAGTCGAGGTCACCGGCACCATCGAGCAGGACATCGACGACGACCCACTCCCCCAACGCCACTCCGACCCCCGTCAGCGCGCCGGCCACGGCCGCGAGCATGATGGCCTCGCGAGACCGGCGCGCCAGGTCGCGCAGCTCCTCCCGTCGATGCGCGGGAATCACGTTAATTGCGTACATACAACTATTGTAGGAAACCAATGATTGAGCGCTCCAACCGACCATCCGTCGCGAGTTCGCCGACGCGAGCCGGCGAAGCCGCTCTGGTCGCGTCCCGGGCTCTCATCGGCATCGCCGTTCGATCACTCGATCAGCTCGACGACCTGACCATTCCTCAGTTCCGCTCCCTCGTCGTGCTCGCCTCCCGTGGGCCGACGTCGAGCAGCGAGCTTGCCGCAGCGCTCGGTGTCCACCCGTCCACCGTGACCCGCCTCGTCGATCGTCTGGCCGCGAAGGGGTTCGTCCAACGCTCCACACCGGCGGACCGACGCGAGGTGGTGGTCTCGGTGACGCCAGAGGCGAAGGCGGTCATCGACAAGGTAAGCGAGGCCAGACGTCAGGAGCTCGTCGGCGTGATGAAACGCCTCAAACCCGACGAACGCGATGCTGTCGTCGCCGCATTCGAGGCGTTCAGCAACGCTGCCGGAGAACTGCCGGAGAACGAATGGTCGATCGCCCCGTGACCGCGCTAGTGCTGCGCTAGTGCGGAGGGCGTTCGTCGATCTGTTGCGCGCTGACTGCCCCTGACGGGCTGCTTGCCCTCGCCCGGGGTCCGTGGGAATCTACAACCCGATGGTTGTAGATTCACTGACCGACGAGCGGATCAACCGGGTGTTCCACGCCCTGGCCGACGCCACACGGCGCGACATAGTCGTGCGCACGTTGAAGAGTGAGCACTCGGTGTCCGCCCTCGCTCGTCGCTACCCCATGAGCTTCGCCGCCGTGCAGAAGCACGTGGCGGTGCTGGAGGAAGCAGGACTCGTAACCAAGCAACGCAAGGGACGCGAGCAGATCGTTCGCGGTGACGTCGGCACCATCCGCCGGGCCAACAAGCTGCTCGACGAGTTGGCGGGGGTGTGGCGTGACCGCGTCGAACGGATGGGCGAGATCCTCGCCGACGACCTGACAGGAGGAACCCGATGACTGTGACCAAGGTGCACAAAGACCCCGAGAAGCTCACGATGACGATGACCGTGGAGCTAGACGCGACCATCGAGAGGGCATGGCAGCTGTGGGCCGACCCTCGCCAACTCGAGCGGTGGTGGGGTCCACCGACGTATCCGTCCACCTTCGTCGACCACGACCTCACGCCGGGCGCCGAGACGATCTACTACATGACGAGTCCGGAGGGCGAGAAGTTCCACGGCTGGTGGGAGGCCGTCGCCGTCGACCCGCCCCGACGGCTCGAGTTGATCGACGGCTTCGGCGACGACACCGGGAAGCGCAACGACGACATGCCCACTGGACGGATGGTCGTCACGTTGGACGAGCGCGACGGCAGAACCGTGATGGAAATCACGTCGCACTTCCCGTCGCTCGACGCGATGAACCAACTGCTCGAGATGGGCCAAGAAGAGGGAATGGTGCAGGCGCTCGGCCAGATCGAGGCGATCCTCGCCGGCTCGGCGCCCTCATAACAGCCGACACCCGACCGGTCACACTGAGCACGGTCAACGAAGGAGAACATCGCAATGCCGACAACCAACACCATCGAGCTCTCGAGTGCCACGTTGACCTACGACGTCCACGAGCCCGACACCCCGAGCAACAGGCGCCCGCTGTTCATCTTCGGCTCGCCGATGGGCGCTTCGGGCTTCGAGCAGCTCGTCGGTCATTTCGGCGACCGAACGGTCATCACCTACGACCCACGCGGGATGGAGCGAAGCTCTCGCAAGCCCGGCAGCGAGCTCACCGTGGCGTGCATGCCGAGGACTACCACCGCGTCGTCGATGCCGTTGGCCTCGGGCCGGTGGACGCGTTCGGATCGAGTGGCGGCGGAATGTGCGGCCTGCACTGGGTGGTCGCCCACCCTGACGATGTGCGGACCTTCGTCGCTCACGAACCGCCGGTGATCACGCTGCTCGAGGACGGTCAGCTGGCGATCAAGGTGTTCGCCGACATCGTCGACACCTACCGACGTAGCGGCTTCGGGCCGGCAATGGCGAAGTTCATCGCGCTGGTCATGCATCAGGGCGTGCTGCCCGACGACTACCTCAACCGTCCGGCACCGGATCCCGCGCAGTTCGGACTTCCCACCGAGGACGACGGCTCCCGCGACGACCTGCTCCTGAGCGGCAACCTCGCCATGCCGCCGTTCGAGCCCGACGCGGCGGCTCTGCGCTCGTCAGCCGTGCGCGTCGTGGTCGCGATCGGTGCCATGGGTGAAGGCGGGTTGGCCCGGCG
>JAIBBP010000084.1 GCA_019694615.1 Microthrixaceae bacterium
CTGCAGAGGGACGGTTGCAAACAGAAAGATGATCGTGAGGCCGGGCAGGAGTATGTTGAGGGCGATCTCGTTGGGCGTCTTCTGTCGCGCCGAGCCCTCGACGAGGGCGATCATTCGGTCGACGAACGTCTCGCCGGCGCGTGCGGTGATCCGCACGACAATCTCGTCGGACAGAACCCGGGTGCCCCCGGTGACCGCCGATCGGTCACCGCCGGACTCGCGGATGACGGGTGCCGACTCGCCGGTGATCGCCGACTCATCGACCGTGGCGATGCCTTCGATCACCTCGCCGTCGGAAGGGATCACCGAACCGGCGGCGACCACCACGACGTCCCCGAGGTCGAGGATCGACGAACTGACGATCTCCGTGGAGCCGTCGGGAAGTCGACGCACCGCGGTCGTCTCGCTGCGCGTCCTCCGCAGCGTGTCGGCCTGTGCCTTGCCACGCCCCTCGGCGACGGCTTCGGCAAAGTTGGCGAACAGGACCGTGAACCAGAGGAACGCAGCAACGACCCCGGAGAACACGTTCTCCTGCGTCGTCGCGGAGGCGAGATCCTTCAGGAAGAGAACCGTGGTGAGCACACTGCCCACCAGGACGACGAACATGACCGGGTTGCGGGCCTGCACCCGCGGATCGGTCTTCTTGAGGCTGTCGACCAGCGCGGAGCGGACGATCTCGCCGGAGAGCAGCGTCGCCGTCTCCTTGCCGACGAGCTCGGGGACATCGTGTTGGCTGATGGATGCGGTCACGGATCGCTCCTAGCGGGCGAGATGTTCGACGATGGGCCCGAGGGCCAACGTTGGGAAATAGGTGAGACCGACGACGATCAGCACCGTGGCGGTCAGGAGCCCGGCGAAGAGCGGCGTGTCGGTGGGGAACGTGCCGCTTGTGACCGGCACCCGCCGTTTGCGGACGAGCGAGCCGGCAAGAGCCAGCGTCGGAATGGCGAGGAAGAACCGGCCCACGAGCATGCAAAGGCCGAGCGTGGTCGTGTACCAGTCGTTGGTCGCCGTGAGGCCCCCGAACGCCGAGCCGTTGTTGTTGCCGGCCGACGTGAAGGCGTAGACGATCTCCGACAGGCCGTGCGGCCCGGTGTTGAGTTGACCTTCGAGACCGGGACCGACGACGACGGAGATGGCTCCGAACCCGAGGACGACGAGGGGGACGAAGAGGATGTACAGGACGACGAGCTTGATCTCGGCCGTCTGGATTCGCTTGCCCAGATACTCGGGGGTGCGGCCGACCATGAGCCCGGCCAGAAACACCGCCATGAGGACGAACACCAGCATCCCGTAGAGGCCCGAACCCACACCGCCGGGGCTGATCTCGCCGAGCATCATGGCGAACAGGGCACCGCCTCCACCGGCCGGGGTCATCGAGTCGTGCTGGCAGTTCGCCGCACCGGTCGACGTGTTCGTCGTCGCGGCGGAGAACACGCCGCACCCGGCGGATCCGATCCGGATGTCCTTGCCCTCCAGGTTGCCACCGGACTGATCGGCCGTAGCCCTCTGCGTAACGCCCAGTTGGGTGAGCGCCGGATTGCCGCTCGTTTCCTGGTACACGTTGTTGGCGGCAGTGCCGAACAACAACACGAACATCGTCGCGGCGACGACGTATCCCTGTTTCCGGTTCTTCGCCATCCGCCCGAAGGCGAACGCCATCGCGAAGGGGATCAGGAGGATCAGCACGATCTGCATCAGGTTCGTGAACCCGGTCGGGTTCTCGAAGGGGTGGATCGAGTTGGCGTTGAAGGGGCCACCGCCGTTGGTGCCCAAGACCTTGATGACCTCCTGGCTGGCGATCGCGCCGCCGGGCAACGTCTGAGTGGCACCTTCGAGGGTGGCCACCTCCGTCGGGCCGGAGAGGTTCTGGACCACGCCGTTGCCGACGAAGACGAGGGCGAACACGAAGCTGATCGGCAGGAGGATTCGAGTGACGGCTTTCGTGAGATCGACCCAGAAGTTGCCGATGGTGCCCCGACGCTCGCGGACCAACCCGCGGATCAGAGCGACCGCGACCGCCAGGCCGACCGCTGCGGAGCAGAAGTTCTGAACCGTGAGTCCGGCCATCTGGGTGAAATGCGACATGGTCGACTCGCCGCTGTATGACTGCCAGTTGGTGTTGGTGACGAAACTCACGGCGGTGTTCCAGGCGATGCCCGGCGCGACGCCCGCCATGTCGGACGGGTTGAGCGGCAGCATTTCCTGGAGACGTTGCAGCGCGTACAGCGCGAGGACTGAGACACCGCTGAACGCGATGAGCGAGATGGCGTAGACGTTCCAACGCTGTTCCTTGGTCGAGTCGATGCCGCCGAGCCGGTAGACGAACCGCTCCACCGGACCAAAGAAGCGGTCGCCGGGGGCGGGAGTGCCGTCGTCGGCGAACACGGCGGCGATATACCGGCCGAGCAGCGGACATGCCACAGCGAGCGTGGCGAGGATGGCGATCGCCTGAAGCCAATCGGCGGTGCGCATCAGAACCGCTCCGGTGCAACGAACGCGGCGACCAGATAGCCGAGCAGCAGCACGGCGATCACCAGCCCGGCGATCTCCTCGCCGGTCATGGCCGACCCGCCGTCGCCAGATCGCCGGCCAATTGATCGCGATGCTCGACGACCGCTCCGTCGTCCGCTCCGACGTCCGGGTCGTCGGGACCGATCAGCAGGTCACAGGCACGGATCAACCCGACGCACACGGCGAAGAAGGCCAGTGAGATCACGACGTACGAAAGGTCTGCCATAGCGGCTCCTCGTCCTTGTCCCGCCAGCGGTTCGGCGGGTCTGAGCGAGGTCTACGCCTGGTTCGACGGATCGGGAAGGGCCTTGACGCCGTCTTGACGCCGAGGCGACGAACCTTGACGAGCCTTTGTTATCCGGCTCGGGTCAACACGACCGCTTTTCGTCGTAGAACCTTCCGAGTGGTGAAAGGTTCTACGACGAAAACCTGGGGGGAGGTTGGGAGGTCAGTCAGCGGAGGCCGAGGGCGGCGAGGAGGTCGCCGTGATGATCCAGCACGATCGGAGCGTCGAGCTCGCCGGGCGCCGGTGCGTCGTCGTTGAGTCCCCGGTAGCGGACCGCGGTCCACCCCGACCTCAACGCGCCGCCGACGTCGGTGCGGCGGAGATCGCCGACGTGCGCAAGCGTGGCGGGGTCCTCGACGCCGAGCCCGGCGGCGGCGTGCTGAAAGATCCGCGGGTCGGGTTTGAACACACCTACTTCGTCGGAGAACGACCAGTGATCGAAGCGGTCGAGCAGACCGTGATGTGCCAGGTAGCCCCGCAGCGTTGCGCCCGGGGCGAACCCCGCATCGCAGATGATGCCGACTCGCACCCCCGCCCCGCGGAGCCCGTCGAGGGTCTGACCCAGTCCGTCGGCCACCGTCAGAGTGGACGGGTCCCCGCCGTTGCGGAACACCGCCGCCACCTCGGCATGAAGCCTCTGCTCCGGTTCGAGGTCCAACGCTGCCAGCAACTCCGTAGCCCCCACCTCGGGGGTGACGACCTGGTTGGCGTGCCACCGCTCGTCGAACCGAACGCGGAGTTGCGCCGCGGCCTCCTCCAGCTGGGCACTGGTCCGCGAAACCCCCAGACGTTCGAGCGCGGCGACGTGGCGGGCGAGCCGACCCTTGGACGAGTCGGGATGCTCGCGAACGAGCGTGTTCCAGAAGTCAAAGGTGACCGCCCGGATCGGCACTAGGGCGCGCCGAGGTACCGCAGCGCAAGAAGGGAGCGCAGCGACCGAACCTGAGCGGAGGTGGCCGAGGCCATCAAAGTGGCCGGCAGACGCCGTCGGCGATGGCCGCCACCCGCGATGCCTCGGCAACGGCAGAAACCACCCGAGTGTCGAACACCGACGGGATGATGAAGTCGGGTCGCAGCTCGTCGCCCACCACGCCGGCGATTGCGTGCGCGGCGGCGACCTTCATGTTCTCGGTGATCCGGCGGGCGCCGGCGTCGAACGCGCCGCGGAAGACGCCCGGGAACGCGAGCACGTTGTTGATCTGGTTCGGGAAGTCGGAGCGTCCGGTGGCGATGACGGCCGCGATGTCCTTGATGAGCTCGGGCCGGATTTCGGGGTCGGGGTTCGCCATCGCAAACACGATCGGGGACGATGCCATCGACTGCACATCCTCGACGGTGATCAGGTCCGGACCGGACAGTCCGATGAAGACGTCCGCGCCGCGGATGGCATCGGAGACGGTGCCCTGTTGGCCATCGTGGTTGGTGTTCTCGGCGAACCACTGCTTGGAGGAGTTGAGGCCCTCCCGCCCGTCGTAGACACAGCCGACCCGGTCGACTCCGATGATGTTGGTGATGCCGGCCCCCATGAGAATCTTGGAGACCGCGACGCCAGCGGCACCGACGCCCGCAACGACGACCTTGACATCGGCAGGCTTCTTGTCGACGAGCTTGAGGGCGTTGTCGAGGGCCGCGAGCGTCACGATGGCGGTTCCGTGCTGGTCGTCGTGGAACACCGGGATGTCGAGCGCCTCGACCAGGCGCTCCTCCACCTCGAACGCCTCGGGGGCCTTGATGTCCTCGAGGTTTATGCCGCCGAACGTCGGCTCGAGCTTGATGACCAGGTCGACGATCTCGTCGACCGAACTCGTCTTCACACAGATTGGGAACGCGTCGACGCCGGCAAAGTGCTTGAACAGGAGCGCCTTGCCCTCCATGACGGGCATCGCGGCGTATGGGCCGATGTCACCGAGACCGAGGACCGCCGTTCCGTCGGAGACGATCGCCACGGTGTTGCGCCGGATGGTCAGCTCGTGGCTGCGCTCAGGGTCCTTGGCTATGTCCATGCAGACCCGCGCGACGCCAGGGGTGTAAGCCATCGAGAGGTCATCGGCGTCGGCGACCGGGGCGAGCGGGAGCACTTCGACCTTGCCACCCTCGTGCATCTTGAAGGTGCGATCCTCCCACTCCAGAACATCGATGCCATCGAGCCCCTGGAGCACCTGACGCACTTCTTCCTGGTGGGAGACGCTGGCGCAGTTGATGATGATGTCTTCCTCGAGGTACTCCGTCTTCACTTCGAAGCCTTCGAGGCCGACGATGTTGGCACCGGTCGCGCCGATCGCAGTGGTGAGTCGTCCGAGCATGCCGGGTTCGTTGTGCATGCGGACGCGGGTGCGCACGGAGAACGCGGCGGTAGGGGTCTGGGCCATGGGCGGGAAGCCTAGTTCTCCCGGGGGAAACGCCCGTCCGGGCGAGATTACCGTCCGTCACGCCCGAAGAACGAGCACTCCCTCCGCGTGACCGGCCAATGCGCTGACGTCCTGGAGATCGCCGGTGAGGACCGCCCCGAACGGCTCGGCGAGCGCGACGACGATGGCATCAACCGCCGAGCCCCTACCCGCTCGAGCTCGTAGCGCCGCGGCACGCCGCGCGATGGGCTCGGGAAGGTCGCTGATCAGGTCGCAGGTCTTGAGGAAGCGGTTCACGTTCGCGTCCCGGCCCGGTCGACCGGAGGTCGCCTCCACCAGTACTACGTTGGGAACGATCGGTGGCCACCATCCGTCGCGCTGCAGGACCGAGATCAAGGCTGCGGCGCCAGGGCGTCGCTGGGAAAGCCGGCTGACGCCACCGGAATCGAGTACGAGCACGGATCAGCCGGCGGATGTGGCCGGACGGTGCGCCGCAAGTCGACGCGCGATCGATTCCGCCTTCGCTGCTGCTGCTTCGGACGGATCGCCGACCTCCTCGATGAGCTCCGTGACGTAGCGGTCCGCAGCTTCTTGGAGCGCGGAGCGGTGCAACTCCACCCGGAGCGCCCGCTGAAGCATCTCCGACGGGGAGATCCCTCGCTGTTTCACCTCGTCGTAGAGGTCGTCGGGGAGGTACACCTGCATTCGCGGCATACGTCTACTGTACACACTTCGCTCCACCACACCACGCAGGTTGTGGACCGCTGAACGAGGCGGCGCAGCTGGGTTCAGGCGCCGTCGTAGGCGAAGCCCAGATCGGGAGCGGTGACGAGCGCGATGAACGGAACACCGGCGTCGGCCGCGTAGCCGGCGGCGGTCCCACCTCGATCCACCAGGGCGAGCACGAGGACCGGTTCGGCGCCGAACTCCCGCACCACCTCGATGGCATCGGCGAGCGTGACCCCCCGCGAAGTCGTGTCCTCGGTGATGACGACTCGGTCGCCTGGTCTGAGCGCACCGGCGACACGGCCCGTCACTCCGTGGTCCTTCGCCTCCTTGCGGATGGTGAAGCTCGAAAGCCGGCGCCCGCGGGTGGCACCCACCGCAGCGATGCCGTACGCCACCGGGTCGGCCCCGACCGTGATGCCGCCGATCGCCGTGGCGTAGTCAGGGATGACGCCCAACGCGGCATCCGCCATGAGCACCACCCCGTCGGGGTCGCACGCTGTCTGCTTCGAATCGAGGAAGTACGGGGACTTCCGCCCCGACTTCAGCGTGAAGTCACCGTGCTTGATCGAATGGGCGAGCAGGTGGTCGACGAGGGCCTGCTTGGCGGTCGGGTCGATCGAGCCGACAGAGCCGACGCTCATCGGAGGTGGACCAGGCCCGAGCCTTCGACGATCTCGCCTACGACCGACGCCTTCTGTCCAACCGCGGCGAGCACCTCGATGGCCCGCTGGGCGACCGCGCCGGGTACGGCGACGATCATGCCGATCCCGAGGTTGAACACCTTGGCCATCTCGTCGTCACTGATGCCGCCGAGCCGCTGGATCTCGCCGAAGATTCGCGGCGACTCCCAGGAGCCGCGCTCGACGGTTGCGTCAGTGGAGGACGACAGCACCCGGTTGAGATTGCCCCCGATGCCGCCGCCGGTGATGTGAGCGATCGAGTGCACCTCGACCTCGCCGCAGAGCGCCCGGATGGCCGGCGCATAGATCACCGATGGACGAAGCAGCTCCTCCGCGACGGTCGGGGCCCCGGGCTCATCCCACGCAGGATCGCTCAGAGCGAGGCCCGCCCGCTCGAAGATCACGTGTCGGGCGAGCGAATAGCCGTTGGACCGAAGACCGGGCGAGGCGAGACCGAGCAACACGTCGCCGGGCGTGACCCGGGTGCCGTCGATGATCTCGCTGCGCTCCACCACGCCGACGGCGAAGCCGACGAGGTCGAACTCGCCCGGTTCCATCGCGCCGGGATGCTCGGCCATCTCGCCGCCGATCAGGGCGCAACCGGCCTGGCGACACCCCTCGGCGACACCGGCGACGAGCTGGGACACATGGTCGGGATCGAGTTTGCCGATGCTGACGTAGTCGAGGAAGAAGAGCGGTTCCGCCCCCTGGCACACGAGATCGTCCACACACATGGCCACGAGGTCGAGGCCGATCGTCTCGAACGACCCGGCGGCCGTCGCGACCATGGCCTTGGTACCGACGCCATCGGTGGTCGACACCAGCACCGGGTCGCGGAATCGGTTGCCGAGCGCGAACAGCCCGCCGAACCCTCCGATATCGCCGAGGACCTCGGGACGGAACGTGGATCGGACCTGGGACTTGATGCGGTCGACAGCAGCCTCACCCGCATCGATCGACACGCCCGCGGCGGCGTAGGTAGCGCCGCCGGAAACCTCGCCGGTCACGAACCAGCCCCGCCCGTCACCGGCGCGCCCAGAGGCAACTCAGCGGGACGCTCGGGCGTACCGGCCCGCTCGGTCAGCGTGACGGGCACACTGAGGTCGACCGGCACCTCGACGGGGTACTCCCCGGTGAGACACGCCGTGCAATAGCCCGAAGTCGGCGCACCGGTCGCGGTGATCAGGCGGTCGAGCGACAGGTACGACAACGTGTCGACCCCGAGGTAGTCGCGGATCTCGTGGACCTCCATGTTGGCGGCCAGCAGCTCGGAGCGCGACCCCGTGTCCATTCCGTAGAAGCACGGCCAGCGGTACGGGGGCGATGAGACCCGCATGTGGACCTCGGCGGCACCCGCCTCTCGGAGCATCTGCACCATCGCCCGGGTTGTCGTACCTCGAACGATCGAATCGTCGACGACCACCAACCGCTTGCCGTTGATGTTCTCCCGCAGCGGGTTCAGCTTCATCCTGACCGCCATCGCCCGCAGATCCTGCGTCGGGGCGATGAACGAACGGCCGATGTAGCGGTTCTTGACGAGGCCGTGTCCGTAGGGGATGCCGCTGTGGCGGGAGAACCCCTCCGCCGCCGGAAGGCCCGACTCCGGAACGCCCATGACCAAGTCGGCGTCGACCGGTGCCTGCTGTGCCAGCTGTTCACCCATCCGAACGCGGGCCAAATGGACGTTGCGACCGTAGAGCGTGGTGTCGGGTCGAGCGAAGTAGACGAACTCGAACAGGCACAACTTCGGATCGACACGCTCCTCGGGGAACGGCCGCTCGGAGCGGACCCCGTCGCGGTCGATGATGACCATCTCGCCGGGATCGAGCTCGCGTACGAAGTGGGCGCCGACGACGTCGAGCGCCGGTGACTCCGAGGCGAGCACCCACCCGCCGTCGAGGCGGCCGAGACACAGCGGGCGGAATCCGTTTGGGTCGCGGACCCCAACGATGCGCTGCGCGTCGGTGATCACGAGCGAGAACGCACCGTGAAGACGGGGCAGCACCGCCATCAGCGCGCCTTCGATCTCGTGGTCGACGCACTGTGGGTTGCCGTGCAGGTGCTGGGACAAGAGCTCGGCCATGACCTCGGTGTCAGACGTGGCCATGCCGGGGAGCATCCCGGCCTCGTCCGCCAGCGCCGCCGTGTTCGTGAGGTTGCCGTTGTGGGCCAACGCGAACTGAGTGTGCGACACGTCGCGGAAGACCGGCTGGGAGTTCTGCCACGCCGATGAGCCCGTCGTGGAGTAGCGGGTGTGGCCGATCCCCATCTGCCCGTCGAGCGCGGCGAGCGTCCGATCGTCGAACACCGACGACACCAGACCCATGTCCTTCACGACGGTCAGGTGGTGGCCATCGCTCGTTGCGATGCCGGCCGACTCCTGGCCGCGGTGCTGGAGGGCGAAGATGCCCAGGTAGCAGAGGTGCCCCACGGCCTTACCGGGCGCGTACACGGCGAAGACGCCGCACTCCTCGCCGGGGCGACCGTCGTCGAGAAGGTCGCGCTCTGACAGGTCGGGAGGTGGGGTGCCCGTCACGTCACCCATCGTTCCACACCGAGGCCCCGCGACGCGAACCTGGCCGCTACCGCGGCGAAACACCGACCGGCATCGCGACTACGGCGTTGAGGTCGTGATCGACGTCGCGCAGGCGTCGAGCGGCGTCGCGCAGATCGGCACGCTCGGAAGAACGGAGGTGTCCATTCCATTCCGCCGTTCGCTCGAGTCGGTCCGCCAACTCCTCATCGTCGCGACGCGATCCCATTGGTCGATCGTGCGCCTCACACCCTGTGCGTAACAAGTGGACAACCGGCACAACGCGGGGGAGATCCTGTGCAGAACTCGAGCGGATCCCTCGATCGAGGGATCCGCTCCTCAGCAACAACTAGCCCTGAACCGTGCCCGAGCCGAGTGCCACGGGAAGGCGGTCGCGCCACTGATCGGTCGCGTCGACGAGCGGCACGTCGAGGAGGCCCTTCACGGCGATACGGTCGCCCATCGCTGCACCGAGCTGGGTGACGGCCACGCCAGCGGCCTCGGCCCGACCGATGACGTCCTGAGTGCGATCGGCCGGGACACACACGATCGCCCGACCGGCCGACTCGGCGAACAGCTCGATGTGATCGGCGATTCGCGCGCAGTTCACACCCACACCCGATCGCACCGCCATCTCGGCGAGTGCGAGACCGATTCCGCCCGACGACACGTCGTGCGCCCCGTCGACCAATCCTTCAACGACAAGCGTGCGAACGAGCTCGGCCACATCCGCGGCCGCAACCAGATCGACCGCAGGCAACGTGCCCTCGCGGTGACCACGATTTCGCGCCCACAGCGAGCCGGACAGCTCGGGAACGGTCGCGCCCAGTAGGAGGAGGCGCCCTCCTTCGACGAGGCGAACGCCTGGCGGCCTGGAATCGAGGCGATCGATGATGCCGAGCGTGGCGACCACCGGAGTCGGGTCGATGTTGCTGCCACGACTCTCGTTGTAGAGGCTCACGTTGCCGCCGATCACCGGCAGGCCGAAGAACCGGCAACCCTCCGACATCCCGTCGATGGCCTCCGACAGCTGCCACATCACCTCGGGGTGCTCGGGGTTACCGAAGTTGAGGCAGTTCACAAGGGCGACCGGCCGTGCGCCGACGGTCGCGAGGTTCATCACCGATTCGACAACCGTCGCCAACGCCCCCGTGCGAGGGTCGACAGCACACCACCGATGGTTTCCGTCGGAGGTGAACGCGAGGCCACGGCCGGTGTCGGCGCCCGTGACGGGATGCTTCAGCCGCAACACGGCGGCATCGCCCCCCGGCGCCTCGACGGTGTTGAGGAACAGCTGATGGTCGTACTGCGAAGACACCCACGTTGTGTCGCACAGCATCGCCAGCAGGTCGGCGCCGCAGTCGCCGGCATCAAGAGCATTCGCCGACCGGGCACGGCGCTCCGAAAGGTCGGCCGGGGCAGCGAGTGGACGGTGATAGAGCGGCGCTGACTCGTGCAGCGACGCCGCCGGTAGTTCGCCGACAACGCGGTCGTCGGACGCCGATTCCGACCCGTCACAGTCGAGCAGGCGGAGCGCGCCACCCTCGGTCACCGTGCCGATGACGGTCGCGAGAACCTCCCATCGGCGGCAGATCGCCAACACGTCATCGAGGTTCGCCGGCTCGACGATCGCCAGCATCCGCTCCTGGGACTCCGACGTCATGATCTCGAAAGGCTCCATGCCCTCCTCGCGCTGGGGGACCGCCCGGACGTACACGTCCATGCCCACGCCCCCGCGAGACGCCGTCTCTGAGGTGGCGCAGGCAAGTCCCGCACCGCCGAGGTCCTGGATGCCGACCACGTAGCCGGCGTCGAGCAGCGCCAGGCACGCCTCGATCAGCCGCTTCTCCTCGTAGGGGTCGCCCACCTGCACGGAGGGACGCTTCGCGGCGTCGGACTCGTCGTCACTGAACCCGGCCGACGCCAGCACCGACACACCACCGATGCCGTCACGACCGGTCGTGGAGCCGAGCAGCACCGCGAGGTTGCCGACGCCCGACGCCTGGCCCAACACCAGGCGATCGTGGGGCAGAACCCCGGCACAGAACACGTTGACGAGCGGGTTGTCCTGGTAGGTCTCGTCGAACACCACCTCGCCTCCGATGGTCGGTACGCCGACGGAGTTGCCGTAGCCCGACACGCCGCTCACAACACCCTCGGCGATCCAGCGGCTGCGGGCGTCGTCGAGAGGACCGAACCGCAGCGGATCCATGAGAGCGATTGGGCGCGCGCCCATCGTGAAGATGTCTCGGAGGATGCCGCCGATGCCGGTTGCCGCGCCCTGGTAGGGCTCGATGGCGGACGGGTGGTTGTGGCTCTCGATTCGCATCGCGAGCGCGATGCCGTCGCCGACGTCGACGACTCCGGCGTTCTCGCCGGGTCCGACCATCACCCACGGGGCCTCGGTCGGGAAGCGCTTGAGGTGCACCCGCGACGACTTGTAGGAGCAGTGCTCCGACCACATCACCGAGTACATAGCGAGCTCGAGGTGATTGGGTTCCCGGCCGAGGATCTCGACGATGTCGTCAAACTCCTCGTCGGTGAGGCCCAAGGCCCGGTGGACCGCGGCGTCGGAGCTGTCGTCGGAGGTGGCGGACATGGCCACAACCTAGCTACCGCAGGGCGAGGGCTCGTAACGACGTCGCTCGCGCCACGGCCGCCACGATCAGTCGTCGCCGATGACCATCCACATCGTCGAACGCCCGGTGGACCAGCCAACCTCCACGTGGGCTCGATCGCACCGAAGATGGATCGCGGTCGTCGTCGACTCCATCGAGCCTTCCTCGGACACGCCGTGGCCATGGATCGACTCAACGATCTCACAGCCGTCCGACTTCATCTGGCCGAGCACGTCGTCGACGAGCGTCGCGTTCGACGACCCGTCGCGGGCCTCGATCCGCCACACCGCACCAGCAACCGTGCGGGAGTACGGCAGCGAGGACACGCCGTCCGCTAGAGACACCGTCGCCGACGATGCCACGTTCACGCCGACATCTGCCGGCCCGGCCGGACCGCAACTCATCGCAATACAGCAACCGGCGAGCACAACAAGTGCCATCAGCCGCAGCCTTCGTGTGGAGAACATGACGACCTCCCGTCGCGAGCGCCCAGTGCGCAGTTGTCGTTGGTCGAGTCGGAGACCTCGCCTGAGGATTCGATTCGGGGACATTTGCAACCTCGGCCCGATTCCGGACTCCGATCGCGTATGACGACCGCGCGGACGCTCACTCGGCAGGGGGCACGAGCAGCGCTGTACCGTTCTCTCGGTGCGACGGGCACCGGGCGGGATCCAAAAGGACGACCAGGCCGAACTCCTACGTCGAGCCTCGGCAGGCGACGAGGGAGCGTTCGCCGCGCTCATGGCGATGCACCACCGACTCATCGACGCGGCGTGTGCGACCGCAGTTTCCGATCGGACGGATCGGGAGGATGCGATCCAGCAAGCCCTCGTCGACATCTGGCGTGGCCTGCCGTCGTTCAACGGCGAGGCGAAGCTCACCACGTGGATGTTCCGGGTAGCGCAGAACGCCGCTCGACGCCAGATCCGGCGCACCCTCCGAGTCGTTCCCACAGTGCCCGACGACGGCGACGACGTCATGGAACGGCGCGGTCGAGCCGACGGCTGGGACGATGCCCTCGACACGAGGTCGGTGGCCATCGCCGCGATCGAAGCGTTGCCCCAGGACCAACGCGACGCGCTACTTCTTCACACACAACTGGGCATGCCGTTGCAGGAGATCGCTGACATGAAGATCGTGGCGCTCGGAACCGTGAAGGCGTGGCTGCATCGCGCTCGAGCCGACATCGCATCGGCGCTCTCCGCGGCGGGAGCACTGCCGACATGACCCAGTGGTCCGACGACGACATCGACGCGCTGGTGCGGAGCGCGTACGAGCCGGTCGAAGCCCCCCGATTCGATGAGCTGGTGACGCGCGCGACGCGCCCGGAAACACCGACGCGGGCGCTGCCCAAGCGCCGTGGCCCGACATCGCAGCGATGGCTCGTCGGGCTGAGCGCCGCGGCTGCATCCGCACTGGTCGTCGTGATCGCTACACAGGGTTCAGGTGGCGGCGGCTCCACCACCGAGGTGGCGAGCCGGCCAGCCTCCACGGCGAGCGACGGCCCGGTCGCGTCGCCCAGCAACACCGTTCGCCTCGGGGTGGCCGAGGGATCACCAACCCCGACCGCGGACCAGCTGGACGCCACGCTGAAGATCATCGAGTCACGCATCGCCGCCCTCGGGATCGAGGCGAACGCGAAAGTGTCCGGCAAGGAGATCACGATCGCTTTCAGTCGCACTGACGACCGCGCTGCAATCCTTGGACCCGTGGCCGCAGGAGGCGACCTGCAGTTCCGACCGGTGCTCACAGGCCCCGCGTCGCGAGGTCGACCCGTTCCACCCAACATCGCGACCGCGCCTGCGGACGCTGGCACGTTTCCCATGTCGAACGACGCATCGATGGTCTACGAACTGGGCCCCTCGCGGCTCGGTTCGGCAGCGGTCGAGCGGGTGACTCTGGCTGACGATGTCGACCCTCCGACGGTACGGCTGACCTTGCGGGCCGGCGGGGACGGAATCGACCGGTTCAACGAGCTCGCCGCCGAATGCTTCGATTCATCCCCCGTCTGTCCGACCGGATCGCTCGCGATCGTGCTCGACGGCGTCGTGGTCATAGTTCCTCAGATCCAGACACCGCACTTCGAACGCGATCAGATCGCCATCAGTGGTGGGCTCACCGAAGCGAGCGCGAGGGATCTGGTCACGACGTTGCAGTACGGGTCCTTTCCGATTCATCTCGTTCA
>JAIBBP010000087.1 GCA_019694615.1 Microthrixaceae bacterium
CCCGATCTGCCTCCGGCAGTGCCCGATCTGCCTCCGGCAGTGCCCCACCACTACCGTTCGAGTCGTGAGTTCCGACGGCTCCCCCCCGCGGCCGCATCGCTTCATCGGCGCGACGCTGCTCGCGTTGAGTGCCGCCCTCGCCGCCTCATACGTCTTCGTGATCCGCCCAGCGGAGCAGGAGAGCCGTCCAATCACGGCCGAGGACCTCGTCGGCACACAGGTCGACCGCGGCGCAACCGACGAGCCGATCGCCGAGGTCGGAGCGACCGCGCCACAGGTGTCGCTCACCGGCTTCGACGGGACACCGATCAGGATCGCCGAGCTGTCCGGAAAACCGGTCGTCATCAACTTCTGGGCGTCGACCTGCGTACCGTGCATCAAGGAGATGCCACTCCTCGAACGAGCGTTCCAACGACACCGGGACAGCGTGGAGTTCCTGGGCGTCGACGTCTTCGAGTCCCCCGAGCTTGGATCGAGAATGATCGCCGACACCGGGGTCACCTACCGGCAGGCGGTCGACCCGACCAACGAGGTTCTGACCCGCTTCGCCGGTGTCCAACTCCCTCACACCGTCGTTCTCCGAGCTGATGGAACGGTGTCGGCCTTGCACAACGAACCGATCACCGAGGACGCCGAGATCGATCGCCTGATCGAAGAGGCCACAGCATGAATCAGGCGACATTGTTGTTGGCGTTCTCCGCCGGCATGGTTGCGGCCATCAACCCCTGCGGCTTCGCCCTCCTTCCGGCGTACCTGTCGTACTACCTGGGACTCGAATCAGCCGACGACGGGGCGAACGCACCCGCCAATCCGCTCGGTCGAGGACTCGCCGTCGGTGGGGCGATGACTGCCGGCGTGATGATCGTGTTCGGCATCATCGGCGCGTTCTGGAGCGCGGTCAGCGAGTTCGTCGGCGAGCGGCTCCCGTGGGTGATCGTCGGGCTCGGCGTTCTGCTCGTCATCCTCGGCATCGCGATGATCGCCGGGTTCGTGCCCATGGTGCGACTTCCCAAGCTCGCGACCAGCTCGGGGTCCCAGTCGGCGTGGTCCGCCTTCGTATTCGGGGTCTCCTACGGCGTCGCTTCGCTCAGCTGCACGATCGGGCCGTTCATCGGAACGGTGTCCACCACCTTCAGCCGCCACGATGCGGTCGCCGGAGTCGCCGCCTTCCTGCTGTACGGGCTCGGCATGGGGGCGATCATCACCTTCCTGACCCTTGCGGTCAGCTTCGCCCGCCAAGGTGTCGTCTCGAAGATGCGTGGGCTGCTGCCACACATGGGTCGGATCAGCGGCGTGTTGCTCGTGCTCAGCGGACTGATCGCGGCGTACTACGGCATCTACGAGGCGCGGGTGCTCACCGGCGGCGATCCCGACAACGCCTTCGCCGAACTGATCGCCGACTGGCGAGACAGCATCGCGCGGTGGATCTCCGACGTCGGAGCCGGTCGAATCGGTCTCGCTATCGGGCTGGTCGTCATCGGAGCCATCGGAGTCCGGGCCATCAGACGGCACGGCCGGGCCGACCCTGGGAATTGCGCCGAATCCTCCGAGGAGCCGAAACTCCCGGCGGCATGAGCATCTTCGACAAAGCCCTACAGACCACCTTCCCCGGCGCGGTTCCCAGCGATGAGTACCTGGCGACCGTCCGCACCACGATCGAGGATCTGGGGTACACCCGCGAGCGAACGCTGCCGCTGGTGAGCATCTGCCGCGACGAACTGACGACGGACTTCTTCGCCGCCATCCAGGAAATCTGGGGCCCTGCGTTCACCCTGGCCGGCCTCGGCGGCGTACCGGCGCTCGGTCGCACCGGCTGGGACGCTGCGTTCAGCCACATTCCCAACGACAACGGACGCGGAGCAGTCCTCGTCCTCGGTTTCCCCCACATCGGCATCGAGGACGACGGTGCCATCGGGGTCACTCTCCGTCCCGGTCAGACCACGCCGACGTCGACCTGCGGAGCGCTCTCCTCGATCCAGCAGCGAGCGTCGGATGGCACGCTTCCCACCGAGGTCGACGTCGAGGACTACGAGGCGACGAAGCTCGCTCTGCGCCTCGTCGACCCTGACAAACCGCCCTCCTCGTTGGTCGACCTCACGATCGCCGCCCTCGAAGCCTTGGAACTCGACCTGTGGTCCGCGCTCGACGCAGCGCGGGTCTGGCACGATCACGACGTCACCGTGTGGTGCGGTGTCCAGATTCACGGCCACGGTGGACGGGACTGGATCTGGCCCCGGGACGCCTGGTTCACGGGCGGGGACGGCGAGCGCCGCCGCGTCCGTCACAGCTAGCCGAGCGCTCATAGCGCCCTGTCCAAAATCCGCCTATCAGGGGGCGAGCCGCTCGATCACCCACGTATCACCGGACCGACGGTACCGGAGCCGATCGTGCAACCGACTCGGTCGACCCTGCCAGAACTCGAAGTAGTCGGGCTCAATCAGGTAACCACCCCAGTTCGGCGGACGTGGAACCGGGCCGTCTGCGAACTGGGACTCAGCCTCCTCGATCCGGGCTGCCAACTCCTCGCGGTCACGAAGCACCTGCGACTGGGGTGACGCCCACGCGCCGACCTGACTCCCGCGGGGGCGGGTCGCGAAGTAGGCGTCGGCCACAGCATCGTCGAGCACACGCGCGGCGCCTTCGATGCGAACCTGGCGATGCAGGTCGAGCCACAGCAACTGGGCGGCGCACTGCGGATGCCCTGCCAGCTCGACGCCCTTGTCGCTGTCGAGGTTGGTGAAGAACGAAAGCCCCTCGGCGGAGAGCTGCCGAAGCAGCACCGCGCGCGACCGCACCCGGTCGCCGTTCACCGTCGAGACGGTCATCGAGGTCGGCTCCGCGACGCCGGCGGCGATGGCGTCGTCCAGCCACACACGAAGCTGGACGAGAGGGTCCGACGCAGCATCGGACTCATCCAGTCCCGATCCGTCGTAACTCGTTCGCCCGCCCTCGTACTCGCCGAGATCGCCGTAGTCGCCAGCCGATCCGTCGTCCGACATCGCGGTCAGCCGATCCGTGTGAGGCCACGAAGGTACGGCTGCAGCACCTCAGGCACGGCCACCGATCCGTCGGGCTGGCGGTGGGTCTCGACGATTCCGGCCCACACCCTCGGTACGGCCAGCGCCGAGCCGTTGAGGGTGTGACACACCTCGGTGCCTTTGCCCTCGGCGGAACGGTGGCGAATATTGGCGCGCCGGGCCTGGTAGTCGCCGAACCACGACACCGAGGACACCTCGAGCCAGCGGTCGACACCCGGGGCGTAGACCTCGATGTCGAACGTTCGCCTCGACGAGTTACCGAGGTCGCCGGCACACAGATCGAGGATCCGGTAGGCGAGGCCGAGATCGCGGATGAGCGCTTCGGCCCGATCGAGGATCTCCCGGTGCAGAGCGGGTGCCTGCTCAGCGGTGGTGTAGGCGAGCAGCTCGACCTTGTCGAACTCGTGAACCCTGAGGAGCCCTCGTGTGTCCTTGCCAGCTGAGCCCGCCTCGCGCCGGAAACAGGATGTGTGCGCCATGTACCGCGCGGGCAACGCCGCGTGATCGAGAATCTCGTCGCGGGCGAGCGACGTCAACGGAACCTCGGCGGTGGGGATCGCGTACAGGTCGTCGCGTTCGAGGTGGTACGCGTCGTCGGCGAACTTCGGAAGGTGACCCGTCGACACCATCGTGTCGGCGCGCACGAGTGTCGGGGGGCGAACCTCCTCATACAAGTCAGCGTTGCGATCCAACGCGAGCTGACACAACGCACGCACCATCGCAGCGCCGGCTTTGCGGTACATCACGAACATCGAGCCCGACATCTTCACGCCGCGCTCGACGTCGAGGATTCCAAGCGCCTCCCCGGTCTCCCAGTGAGGCACGCGCTGATGGTCGGCGTACGAACCGGGGTCGTAGTTCTCCACTCGGGCGACGACGTTGTCGTGCTCGGTCGAGCCGTCCGGAGCGTCGTCGGAGGGCAGGTTCGGGAGGCGTAGGAGAAGTTCACGGAGCTCGTGCGCAGCGGCGTCCGACGCCGCGTCGAGCTGCTTCTCCTGCGCTCCCAGCTCACGGCTCTCCGCCTGGAGATCACCGGCTTCGTCCTTCAGCCCGTCTCGCATGAGCTGGCCGACCTCGTTGGACAGCGCTCGGATTCGGGACCGCAGCTCGTCGCGTTCGGTGTTGATGCGACGGACCTCGTCGTCGAGCCGCACCACCGCGTCAACAGACTCCGACGACTCCCCGCGGCGGCTGAGACCCGCGCGGACCTGTTCGAGCTCGTTGCGGAAGAGACGGATGTCCAACATGGTTCGAGACGGTAGTTCGCGGGGGACTCATCCTCCGAGTTGGTTCGCCCGTTCCGGCGACACGCAGGCTCGAAGCTCCGCGGCCGCCCGGTCGACGCTGAGGCTGAAGGTGGCACCCAGATCGGCCAGCTCGTCGACGTCGGCACCACCGACAACGCGCTCAGCGAGACAGGTCGCCTCGACGGCGGTAAGGCCGGCCTCCTCGAATCCCGCGGAAGCCAGCTCGGTGAGCGTCGAGCGGAGGAGGTCGGGAGGGACTCGTGCGAGGTCGGCCCCACCTCCAGCCGCTGCGAGCTGCGACATCCGCGCGATCGGAACGCACGGCAACATCACATCGGGGGTGATGCCGATTCCCGACATGACCTCCGATACCGGCCGATCGCCGAAATCAGGCCCCACCGACGCCGCCACTCGATCGGCTGCGCAGGCCGCCTCCGCGGCATCGAGACCGGCGGCCAGAAACTGAACCCTGAGGAACTGCGTGTTGAAGGGCGCCCCCAAACGAAGCGTCGACGTGTCCACCGACGCGACAGCGGCGACGAAGTCCGCACCGGGCGCCGAGGTCGGGGGCGCCCCGGAGCGGTCCGACGGTGCAGGGCTGCCGAGGGACTCGTCGATTCGCTGCTCGGTACACGCTCCAGCCGTGATCGCCGACACGACCAGCACCGTCGCCGACCACGTCATCCACAGCCGTCTCACCCCTCCCACCGTAGGGCGGCCCCGTGCCGGCACGGGCACCGGTAGTTTCGGGGGACGATGTCCTCCCGCTCCACAGCCCGTGTGCCGATCCTGTTCGACCTGGACGGCACCGTCTGGGACTCCGCCCCCGGCATCATCGGCTGCATGGAAGCAACGCTGGCCGATCTCGAGCTGCCCGTTCCTCCGTCCAAGACGCTCCGGGCGCTTCTGGGGCCACCGTTGCTCGACATGCTCGCCCAACTCGGTGTTCCCGCGGGCCGGCTCGACGACGCTCGCGCGGTGTATCGCCGGCACTACCGCGAGCACGGCGAGTTCGAGTGCGCCGTGTTCCCCGGGATGGCTGACCTGCTCGATCAGCTTCGCTCGAGTGGCCACATCCTCGCGACGGCGACCTCCAAAGGCGTAGAGCCCACCGAACGCATGCTCGAGTACTTCGGCCTTCGGCCGCGTTTCGACGTCGTCAGCGCCGCGTCGATGACGGCCACCGGCCATGACAAGAGCGAGATCGTCCACCGAGCGCTCGCCGCTGTCGGGGGACCACGCCTCGGAGCGATCGCCGGCTACATGATCGGTGATCGCTGCTACGACATCGAGGCTGGCAGCGCCGCGGGCCTGACCACCGTCGGGGTCGGCTGGGGATACGCGCCAGCGGGCGAACTCGTCGACGCCGGGGCCGACCATCTGGTCAACACCGTCGAGGAACTCGCAGCGCTGCTCGGGTCGGTCGAAGACCCGGGATGACCGCCCGAGACCCGGGCTTCGCACAGCGCACTGGCATGTCCTAGCGTCGGCGCGTGTCCGTCGTCGAGGTCGAACATCTCGCCGTTCGCTATGGCGATCTCGTCGCCGTGGATGATGCGAGCTTCAGCGCTGAGCAGGGCCGGATCACGGTCCTTCTCGGGCCGAACGGAGCAGGCAAGACGTCGACGATCGAGTGCCTAGAGGGCTACCGGCGACCAACCGCCGGAACTGTCCGGGTGTGTGGCGTCAACCCGTGGAGCGACCGCGGGGCGCTGAACCGGAAGGTCGGCATCATGCTGCAAGACGGTGGGATCTACACAGCGATCCGACCCCTCGAAGCCGTACGGCTCTTCGCCTCCTACTACGACTCACCCCGCGAGCCCCGAGCGCTGCTCGACTTCGTGGGGTTGAGCCACCGGACCGAGGTCCCGTTCCGGTCGCTGTCGGGCGGGGAGCAGCAACGATTGAATCTGGCACTCGCGATCGTCGGCAACCCGGCTGTGGTCTTCCTCGACGAACCCACCGCCGGTGTCGACGTCTCGGGACGTCAGCTGATCCGGGAGCTGATCCGATCGCTCTCCGCGGACGGGGTCACGGTGATGCTCACCACTCACGACCTCACCGAGGTCGAGGCGCTTGCCGACCGGATCGTCATCCTTGATAACGGCGGCGTCGTGGCAGACGGCACACCCGACGAGCTGTTGTCGGCGAACGTCTCTGATTTCTCGTTCCGCGCCCCCACTGGCCTCGACGTCGAGGCACTCGGCGCTCTGGTCGGAGGCAGCGTGACCGAACCCGAGCCGGGACGTTATGTGGCGGGGGTCGCGCCGACACCGGCTCACGTCGCTTCCGTGACCAACTGGTTGGCGAACCACAACGTCCTCATCGGCGACCTGCAAGCGGGTCGTCAGCAACTCGAGTCCGTCTTCCTCAAGCTGACCGCCGAACGGGAACCGGGCAACACTCCCACCCACGGGGGGCACGGCCGCTCCGGCCGAGGCGGCAGGGCTGGCCGAAGGCGGCGGGCGTGAAGGCTCTGCTCGCTCAGCTCCGCATCGAGATCACGCTCACTGTTCGCAACGGCGAACAGCTCCTCGTGAACCTGTTCATCCCGCTGGGATTGCTCGTCTTCTTCTCGAAGGTGGAAGTGCTCAACAGTGACGAGGCGGACCCGGTGCAGTTCCTCTCGCCGGCGGTACTCGGGCTCGCCGTGATGTCGTCCTCACTCGTGAGCCTCGGCATCAGCACCGGGTTCGAACGATACTACGGAGTGTTGAAGCGGCTCGGAGCGACGCCTCTCGGCAGACCCCGTTGGGTCGCGGCGAAGTTCGGTTCCGTGCTGGCGATCGAGCTCGCGCAGTGGACGGTGCTGATCGTGGCCGCCCTGCTGCTGGGGTGGACCCCTGACCATGGGGGATGGCCCATGTCGGCCGTCGCGGCGCTGCTCGGGACCGCCGCGTTCGGGGGTCTCGCGCTGCTGATGGCCGGCACGCTCGGCGGTATGGCGAACCTCGCCGCGACCAACGGTCTCTTTCTCGCGCTGATGGTGACCGGCGGCATGGTGGTTCCGTTCGAGGAGATGCCCGGGGCGTTGCAGGCCGTGGCAAAACTGCTCCCTGCCGCCCCGTTGGCCGACGTGATGATCGGATCGCTCCGGGTCGGGGAGCAGGTCCACACCGGCTCCTGGGTCACGCTGGCAACGTGGGCGGTGGCCACGCCGATATTGGCTGCGTGGCGCTTCACGTGGGAGTGACCAGGCCCCGCCCAACAGCAGAACGGGACAAACGTCCCTAGTCGTACAGTCACTGACTCGATAATTCTGATGGATGAACCAGTCCGTCAGGAGGCACAGAGATGAGTGACAGTCCAACACGAAAGACCGATAGAGCGGGGACCGGCCTCTGGGTCGTGAGTTCGACCATGGCGTTCTTCGCTCTCCTCCTCGGCGGCTTCGGAGCGATGGGCTTCTTCTCGTCCGGGGACGGCGAGACGACCGTCGGCTCCACCGAGACCCTGAAGATCGAGGTCTCGTTGACCGAGTTCAAGGTGGAACCGGCGTCCATCGACGTCCAGCCGGGCCAGAAGGTCCAGATGGTCGTCACCAACGACGGCGCCATGGACCACGATCTGAAGGTGGATGGGGAGACGGGTACCAAGATGCTCGCTCCCGGTACCAGCGAGACGATCACCGTCGGCCCGTTCGATGCGTCGACTCAGGCGTGGTGCACCGTCGCTGGCCACAAGGAAGCCGGCATGGTGATGGATATCAACGTCGCCGGATCTGGCGGCGGCTCACACGCCGCTGCAACCCCGGTGTCGGCCACGTCGACCGGCGCGGAGATCGACTCAGCGGCCGAGCCCGCCGCCGATTGGAAGCCGTTCGACCCCACCCTGGCGCCGGCGCCCGGCGGGACCGTCCACGACGTGGAACTGCACGCCATCGAGACCGAGATCGAGGTCGCTCCCGGGGTCACACAACTGATGTGGACGTTCGGCGGCACAGTCCCCGGAACGACGCTCCGCGGCAAGGTTGGCGACGTCTTCAACGTCACGTTGTACAACGACGGGACGCTCGGGCACTCCATTGACTTCCACGCTTCGAAAGTCGCGTGGAACGACGAGATGCGGACGATCGCCCCCGGCGAAAGTCTCGTGTACCAGTTCAAGGCGGAGTTCGCCGGAGCGTTCATGTACCACTGCGGAACGGCCCCCGCGATCCATCACATCGGCAACGGTATGTTCGGTGCGATCATCATCGACCCTCCCAACCTGCCGCCGGTCGACCACGAGTTCCTGCTCGTTCAGTCGGAGCTGTACCTCGGTGCCAACGGCAAAGAGGGAGACCTCACGAAGATGTTGGCCGAGCTCGACGACGCCGTCGTGTTCAACAACTACTACAACGGGTACAAGTTCGCCCCGATCCGTGTGGAGCCCGGTCAGCGGGTGCGGGCGTGGGTGATCGATGAGGGACCGTCGGAGAACTCGGCGTTCCACATCGTCGGAACGGTCTTCGACACGGTGTGGAAGGAAGGGTCGTACCTCCTGCGACCCGACGAACGCCGCGGGGGATCACAGGTCCTCGACTTGCAACCGGCACAAGGCGGATTCGTCGAGTTTACCTTCGCCGAGGCCGGCTTGTACCTGATTGTCACTCACAAGTTCTCCAACGCCAGCCGAGGCGCACTCGGCCTCTTCCAGGCAGGAGATGTCGAGATGCCGGCGGGAGGCGGCCACTGACCTGACGGCGATTCAAGGGGCGGGCTACTCCGGTAGCCCGCCCCTTCGTCGCGTGTGGGGACCTGTTCGAACCTTTGGAATCCGGACGCCACCCGCTTCACCTCCCTGATGAGGTTGTTGGCAGACTCGGTCGGCTGCTGTCGGTGGCGTCGTCGATCAGGTCATCGACGTAAGTCTCCGCAGCGGCTCGATCACGTCACTCAGATCGTCGATTCCGTCAACGTCGGTCGTCGACGGCCCCACCGTCAACGCAGCCTCACAGGACGAGCCGGACCCACTCACGCGAACGAGGCCCGGGCATCGAGCCCGGGCCTCGTTCCTGCTTCAGAGCGGATTCTCAGTGACCGCCAGTGGTCTCGCGGATAATCGGTGGCGGATCAGTAGCGGGGGGAGGCAACGGCTTCTCCCGGGGCGGGTAGTCGAACCCGGTCCGGCCCTGCACGGCGTTGCCGGAGTCATGGAAGAAGACCATCGCTCCGAGTGCGGCAATGTAGACAGCGACGGCCAACACCATTCCAAAGAAGAAGACCCGTCGAAGGATCAGGGCGTCGGACTTGAGGTGCATGAAGTACATCGCGACCGCACCGAACTTGATGAGCATCATCACGATGAGCAGGACCGCGGTGACCTTGTGCCACTCCTCTGGCCACCAGTAGGTGGACACCTCGAGTGCGGTCAACGCGACCAGCGCGAAGAAGACCTTCCAGTAGGTGAGGTCGGAGGGGTGGTGGTCGGCGTGATCGCCGGCGCCATGCGACTCGCTGGCGGTGACTGCTGCCATGGGTCCTCGATTACTTGATCAGGTAGACGACAGTGAAGATCAGGATCCACACCACGTCGACGAAGTGCCAGTACAGGCCGACGATCTCGACCGCCTCAGCCCTGGAGTGGGGGATTCGGCCGCGGAGAGACATCGCGATCGTAACGACCAGCATCAGGATTCCGATCGTCACGTGGACGCCGTGGAATCCGGTCAGCGTGAAGAAGGCGGAACTCGCCGTATTGGTCGTGTAGCCCAGGCCCTCACGCACGAACGTAGTGAACTCGTACACCTGCCCGCCGATGAAGAGAGCCCCGAGAGAGGCTGTGGCGCCCAGCCAGATCCTCATTCGATCCATGTGGTTGCGTCCGGCGGCGTTCACCGCCAGCACCATCGTGAGCGACGACGCGAGCAGCACGAACGACGTCACCGAGGTGAACGGAATGTCGAAAAGGTCCGACGGCTTGGTCGCACCGCCGCCGACCGTGCGACCGGGCGCGATCTCCAGCCCGCCGGGCCGGTTCTTGTAGAGCATGTAGGTGGAGATGAGCCCACCGAACATGAGGCACTCGGAGCCGAGGAACACCCACATCCCAAGCTTCTCGTTCGAGACGCCGGTGTTGGTCGGCAGGTGCGTATGGCCGATCGAGTCCTCGCTGAAGTTCGGGTCGTCGATGTCGTGGCTCGTGTCGATGATCGTGTCAGTCACCGGAGGTCTCCTCGCTGGCAGCGTCGCCGGAAGCCTCAGCGACATCGTCGGGGGCGCCTTCAAGCGCACCCTGCGGCGTTGCGGCCTCGGGGGCGCCGGGGCCGTCGACATGGTTATCAGCGCCGTGTCCGTGGTCTCCGTGATGGTCCTCGGGGTCCGTGGACGGCTCGAGGATCCAGCCGACGAAGCCGGCGATCGTCAGCAGGGCACCTGGCACGGCCCACCAGTAGTCGAAGATCAGCCCGTAGCCGATGAACGGAAGCCCGGCGGACAACACGATCGGCCAGTAGGAAGGCGATGGCAGGTGGATCCCGGTCGCACCCGGCTTCTGCACGATGTCCTCGGTGTCGGCGATGCGCACCAGGCGGCCGTTCTCGTCGTGGCCGTACTTCCGATGCCAGAAGTCGTCGAGCTCGTGGATCTCGGGGATCTCCGCGAAGTTGTACTCCGGCGCTGGCGACGGGATCATCCACTCGAGGCTGCGGGCGTCCCACGGATCGGCGGGAACTTCGTAGGGGTCCTTCTTGAACGCACGGTAGCTCCGCCAGATGTTCAGGCAGAAGAGCACGAGGCCGACACCGATCGTGAACGCTCCGATCGACGCAACCATGTTCCAGAAGCCGAAACCCTGGTTCGCCGAGTAGGTGAAGTAGCGGCGGCTCATGCCCTGGAGGCCGAGAATGTGCATCGGGCCGAATGTCAGGTTGAACCCGATGAGGGTGAGCCAGAAGTGGACCTTGCCCCATCGTTCGTTGAGGAAGTAGCCGAAGATCTTCGGCCACCAGAAGTAGAAGCCGCCGAAGAACGCGAGCAATGCGCCGCCGAACAGCACGTAGTGGAAGTGGGCGACGATGTAGTAGGTGTCGGTCTGCTGCGTGTCGACCGGAGCGAACGCGTGGGTGACGCCGGAGAGGCCGCCGATTGTGAACATCGTCACGAGACCGATGCAGAAGAGCATTGGCGTCGAGAACGTCAACCGGCCCCCGTAGAGCGTGGCCAGCCAGTTCAGAATCTTCACGCCGGTCGGCACAGCGATGAACATGGTGGCCATCGAGAACGCCATAACCGACATCGGGCCCATGCCCGAGGCGAACATGTGGTGCGCCCAGACGCCCCAGCCCATGAAGCCGATCGCGATGCCGGAGACGACCATGAAGGGGTAGCCGAAGAGCGGCTTGCGGCTGAAGACCGGGATGATCTCCGACACGACGCCGAACGCCGGAAGGATCATGATGTACACCTCTGGATGCCCGAATATCCAGAACAGGTGTTGCCACAGCATCGGATCGCCGCCGTTTGCGACATCGAAGAAGTTCGAGTCGAACAGACGGTCGAACATCAGGAGGAAGAGCGCCACTGTGATGACCGGAAGAGCGAACAGCAGCAGGAACTGCGTCACCAGCGTCATCCATGTGAATACCGGGAGCTTGAACCAGGTCATTCCCGGAGCCCGCAGGTTGAGCACGGTCACGATCAGGTTGACGGCGGAGACCAGCGAAGCGATACCGGTGATCAAGAGGCCAATGGCGTAGAAGTCGATGCCGTGGCTGCGTGAGAACAGCACACCGTTGTTCGGTGCGTAGTTGAACCAGCCGCCGTCGGCGCCGCCACCAAGGAACCACGACGAGTTGAAGAACAGCGCGCCGAACAGCCAGCACCAGAAGCTGAACGCATTCAGCCGTGGGAACGCGACGTCCCGCGCCCCGATCTGCAACGGGAGCAGGTAGTTGGCGAACGCAGCGGCGAACGGCATGACCACGAGGAACACCATCGTGACGCCGTGCATCGTGAAGACCTGGTTGTACAGGTCGGCCGAGAGCAGCTTTTGGTCTGGTCGGGCGAGCTGGGCTCGGATGAGCAGCGCTTCGCCGCCGCCGACGAAGAAGAAGAACATCGACCCGATGCCGTACATGATGCCGATCCGCTTGTGATCGACCGTGGTCAGCCAGCTCTTCCACCCGGTTTGGGCACCGGTGGGGCGGGCGAACACGCCGAACGGCTTCACGTCGGTTTCACCGGCCTCGAGGGCGAGGGGTGTCCTGGCTTCGATGAGTGCCATGTCGTTCCTCTACTTGAGCGTCTGCAGGAAGGCGACCAGCGCGGCGATCTGATCGGAGGTGAGGTTGAGGTTGGGCATGCCGCGGTTCTCGTCGGGCGCCATCGGCTTCATCGCCTTGGGGTCCTTGAGCCAGTTGGCGAGGTTGCTTTCGTTGACCTGCCGCTCCCCCTCGTTGCCGTCCTCGGTGTAGAGGTCGAAGAGGTTGCCTGCGAACTTCTCGCGGCTCATCAGGTGGGTGAGGTTCGGTGCGTTGCCCGACGTGAGTGGCATGCGAGCGAAGCCGGTCTCCTCGTCGATCTCACCGCCGTAGTCGGGATCCGGCGTGCCGTCGGTCTCGTTCTTGTCGTAGTCGATCCCGTTCAGCTGGTGGCACTGGGCGCACTGGCTGAGGAACTCCTTGTAGCCGGCGAGCTCCAACGAGTCGTCATCGGTCTCGTCGGGGGTCGCGTCCTCCGGCGGGGTGAACGGCTGCTGCTGGTCCTCCAACCACTGCTCGTACTCCGCGGCGGTGACCGCTTTGACCTCCATGCGCATGTAGGCGTGAGAGAGGCCGCAGAACTCGGTGCACGTACCCTGGTAGGTGCCTGGCTCGTCGGCTTCGAGGCTCCACTCGTGGGTACGGCCCGGTACCGCGTCCTTCTTGCCGTTCAGCGCCGGGATCCAGAACGAGTGGATGACGTCGTTGGACCGGATGATCAGGTTGATCTGCCGCCCCGCGGGAATGACCATCTGGTTTGCCGTGATGATGTCGGGCGCGCCGTCGTCATCGACGTCGTAGCGGTACTCCCACCACCACTGCTGGCCGTAGACCTCGATGTTGAGAGCGTCCGCATCGCGCTCCTCGAGCTTCCAGATCCCGCGCACGTTGAGGATCGCCATGAGACCGAGCAGGATCGCCGGAGCGATGGTCCACGCCCATTCGAGGCGGGGGATGCCATGAACCTGCACGGGCTCCTCGACGCCGTCCTGGTCGCCCTTGCGGCGGCGGTAGCGCCACATCAGGAACAGGACGCCACCCTCGACGAGAACGAACACCGCACCCGCCACCCAGAAGACTGGCGTGGAGATGTCATCGATGTCCTGTGCCTGGGGGCCCCGCGGGTTAAGGGTGGTGAGCGGACGACCCTCGTCGTCGCGTAGCGCGCCGCACCCGGCCATGACCAGCGTCATGGCGGCGAGAGTGCCGAGGGCGACCCACCTCAGGAGGCGTGGATGCTTGCCGAGTCGGTCAATCATGATGCGTCAGCTTCTCCCAGGGAGCGACCGGTTGAGTAGTTCGCGACGCCGTCGATCACGGCGGCAGCATGGCCTTCTTCGCCATGGTGCGGCTCGATCTCGCGCTCGCCGTTGACGGCCCCCGCGATACCAAGTCCT
>JAIBBP010000174.1 GCA_019694615.1 Microthrixaceae bacterium
CACTCGTCACCCAGACGCTCGCTCCGAAGGGTCGTGGAAGCCGCGACCGTGACCGTGGGCCCCGCCGCGAAGGCGACCGTGACCGTGGGCCCCGACGTGAGGGCGACCGTGGGCCCCGACGTGAGGGCGACCGCGACCGCGGCCCGAGGGGTGGCGGTGACCGCCCTCTGCGCCCCGCACCCGAACCCAAGCCCCGCGCCAAGCGGCTCCGCCCAGGGCGGACCCACCGCAACGCGATCCTCGACTCGCTCGCTCCCGAACAGCGACCCATCGCCGAGCAGGTGCTGCGTGGCGGGGTCCCGGCGGTTCGCCAGGCGGTCGACAAGCAGAACGAACTCAACAAACAGCAGGGCCTGCCGGAGATCCACGGCGAGGAGCTCGTCGCCCTCGCCGAAGGTCTGCTCCCGAAGCTCCGCTCCGCTGAGTGGCGCGACAAGGCCGACAACGCGTTGAGCATTCTCGACGAGCTCGACCTCCGAGACCTCCGTTCGGTGGTGGTCGCCGCCGACACGGGCGCACGCGACGACGAGACCCGGTCGATCGCTCAGCAGCTCCGCGACGGCCTGACTCGCCGAGTCGAGGAGGAGCACACGTCATGGCTCGCTGAGCTCACCGAGACGCTGGCCGAAGGTCGCATCGTTCGTGCCCTGCGGCTGAGCTCCCGCCCGCCCAAGGCCGGCGCTCCAATCCCCGCTGAGGTGACGACCAAGCTGACCGTGGTCACGCTCGAGAACCTGACCCTGGAGACCTCCCACGATCGCTGGGCGATGGTCATCGATGCCTTGGCGTTCTCCCCGGTTCGCACCGCCGTGACACCCGAGGCGGTTCCGACAGAGCCGTCCGATGCGCTCAAGGCGGCAGTCGCCAAGGTCGCCTCGCGGGTGCCGCACATCGCGGCGCTGTTCGGCATCGACGTGAGCGCGGCGCCCAAACGCAAGCGGCCACCGAAGCCCGCCGGCGAGAAGCGCCCACCGGCACCGCCGGAGGCCGCAGCTCCAGCCGCCGAGGAACCAGCCGCCGAGGAACCAGTGGCCGAGACGCCAGCCGATTCCTGATCACACACGAACTTTGGGGGATCGCAGCGACGTGTTCGCGCGAATCCCCCAAAGTTGCGATCGCGCGGCGATCAGAGCAGGTCGAGCACCTGCCGAGGGTCTGTGAGAACTGTGCCCATGGGGGCGGTCGCAGCTGTCCGAGGATTCCACGCAGCCCAGGCGAAGTCACACCCGGCAGCGACCGCGCATTCGGCGTCGTGCGGCGTATCGCCCACGAAGAGTGCTCGCTGAGCATCGACCCCAACGATGTCGAGGACAGGCTCCAGCCGCTTGGCGGCGCCGCCGAACGCGTCGGAGAACAGTGCCACCTCGGGGTTCCAACCGAGGCGGGTCAGCTCAGCCGTTCCCGACAGGGGGTGCTTGTTGGAGCAGATCCCCCACCGATCGAGTCCGTCGATCAGGCCTGCGGCTCCCGGATACGGCTGAACCACGTCGGTGTCGTAGAGGCTCACGTACTCGTCGACATCGATTCCGACCGCAGCGCAGAACTCCTCGATCGGATGCCCGAAGGTGATGTCGCCCTCCGCCATCCCCAGCGCCAGAAATGGCCGGACCAGCGCGTCATCGGAGTCGATGAGTGTGCCGTCGAGGTCGAAGATCACGATGTCGTAACGGGACATGTCGTCTCGTCTACCAGTCCTAGTCAGACTCGACCAACCCGACCCAACCGGGGAAGTAGACCGCACAGTCAAGCTCGCGTAGGGTGCGCCGCATGATCGAATTCGAGAAGGTCGGCAACGTCGGCATCATCACCATCAACCGCCCTGACGCCCGCAACGCGGTGAACTCCGCCGTCGCCCAGGGGATCGAGTCGGCGATCGATCAGATCGAAGCCGATGACGACATCTGGGTCGCGATCCTCACTGGCGCCAAGACCGACAAGGGCTACATCTTCTGTGCCGGGGCCGACCTCAAGCAGATGAGCGTCGACCCGGGCGGAATGACCACCGAGAAGGGCGGCTTCGGCGGCCTCGTGCAACGCGAGCGCACCAAACCGCTGATCGCGGCCGTCGACGGCCCCGCTCTCGCCGGTGGCACCGAGCTCGTGCTGGCGTGCGACCTCGTCGTCGCTTCCAAGACCGCAGTGTTCGGTATCCCCGAGGTGAAGCGGAACCTCGTCGCCGCCGCCGGTGGTCTGTTCCGCCTGCCCCGCAAGATCCCTCGCAACATCGCGATGGAGCTGGCACTCACCGGCCGCCTCGACTTCCCGGCGGAGCGCGCGTATCACTTCGGCCTCGTCAACTCGCTTACTGAGGAAGGCGGCGCGCTCGAGGGGGCGAAGGAACTCGCAGCCCAGATCTGCGAGGCCGCCCCGCTCGCCGTTCGAGAGACCCGCAAGATCGTCATCGAGGCCACCGACCAGCCCGACGAGATCGGCTGGAAGATGTCGGGCGACGGCATCATGGCGATGTTCAGCACCGAGGACTTCAGCGAGGGCCTCAACGCGTTCATCGAGAAGCGCGCGCCGCAATGGAAGGGTCGCTGACAACCTGACGGGTCCCACGCCCGCTCGTTCTGTCCTGCGAGAGCACCACCCGTCCGGTGCTCTCGCAGGACAGAACGAGCGGGCGGGTTACACGAGCAGCTCGATGATGTTGTGCTCAGCGAGGAACTCCACCAACCCGGGCGTCAGGTTCAGCTCCTCCACCTCGGCGAGTGGGACCCATCGAGCTTCGGCGGCGTCGCTGCCGGCGACAGGCTCGCCGTCGTCCATCATGATCACTTCGAAGTTGAGGACCACGAAGTGCGCCTCATCGCTGATCAGCTCAGCCCACCCGATGAGTCCCCCACACACGCCGGCGAGGCTCGTCTCCTCCATCAGCTCACGAACGACAGCCTCCGCCGCAGTCTCGCCCCGCTCGATCCGACCACTCGGAACCGACCAGCGGCCGGCGGCCGGCCCGTGACCACGCCGGATCAACAACAGTGCATCGTCCTGAACGCAGATCGCTCCAACAGCGACCTCGGGGCGACTGGTCGGGCTCAAATCGTCGATCACAGGCTCCGGTGTACCACGAGAAGTCGCGCCTTCATGTCATGGCTCTCGAAGAAGTTTTTCGTCTCACGATCGCCGGGAAGGGCAAAGGAGTCGAGGTCGGTACAGTTCCACGACCGGGCGACCTCGGTCACCTCCGCGAGCATCGCGTGACCGACACCGACGCCACGCGCCTCTGGATGGGTGAACAACTCCGTCAGGATCGCTCTGTGTCGATCCCGCACGACCGTCGCGACCCCGATGACGTCGCCGCCGATCAGGCCCACGACAACCGCCGGCTCGGAACCGGGCGAGTCCTGCTCCATGGCGGGCACTACGCCCTCCGTCAGGTGCGCGCCCCCGCGAATCGTCAGGATGTCGACCCCGGCCAGGTGACGGAGTTCGGCGATCGCTGCGTGATCCTCCGGCGCAGACCGCCGGGCGCCGATCATGATCAGCCCGCTTGCAGCTGAGCGATACGACTCAGGATGGTGCGCCGACCACGGCCGGCCGCTTCGTACGTCCGGATCTGCTCGAGGTCTTCCGGTGTCAACGACTCGAGGCGCGGCATCACCTGCGAGGCTGCGAGCGCGTCATACCCGGGAATCGCGAGGGAACCCGCTTCGGCAGGAACCCTGATGTCCGCCACCGGCGATGCTGTCGGTGCCGACGCATCGACAGCGGTGACCGTTGTCTCGGATTCGGTGGCCTCGCTCAGCGCAGTCTGCGCCGTCGCCCTCGATGCGACGGGTGCCGGCTGCCTGGGCGGCGACTTCTTCGCAGCAGGCGCCTTCTTCGCCGGAGCCTTCTTCGCAGCAGGCGC
>JAIBBP010000210.1 GCA_019694615.1 Microthrixaceae bacterium
GAGCAGACCCTCCGGGGCGTCGACCTGGAGGTCGCTTGTGATGTGCGGACACGGTTCGTCGACGCTGCCGAGCAGTTCGCTCCCCAGAAGGGCGCAACCCCGGCTCAGGTGGAACTGCTCCGCCGGAGGCTCGAGCGCCTGGCCGACGTCTACCTGGAGGAGTACGGCGTCGATGTCCGCGAGATGGTCGGTGGCGGCGCCGCTGGCGGGTTGGCGGGTGGCCTCGCCGTCGTTGGTGGACGGTTGTCGTCCGGCTTCGAACTGGTCGCCGAGCAGGTGGGCCTCGACGTCGAGCTGGAGCGCGCCGACCTGGTGATCACGGGTGAGGGTTTCGTTGACGGCGGGTCCTTCGACGGCAAGGTCGTGGGTGGTGCGGTGGAGTGGGCCCGCCAGGCTGGTGTACCCGTGTTGGTGGTGGCCGGTGAGGTGTTCGACGATGCGACCGATCCTGCGTTCGGAGGACCGAGTCTGAGCGTCGTCGATCTTGTCGCCCGGTTCGGTCGCGAACGAGCGCTCACCGAGACCACCGCAGTGATCGAGGACGCCGTCGCCGACTGGTTGTCGACGCGTACTCTCCCCGCATGAATCCCTTTGCAGGTTTGGATGCAACCGCGCAGGCCGACCTCGTTCGCGCCGGAGAGGCGACGCCGATCGATCTGGTCCATGGAGCGATCGATGCGGCCGACGACGTCAATCCGTCGGTCAACGCCATCATCCACGAGCGGTTCGAGAGAGCGCTCGACGAGGCGGCGCGAGTCGACCTGTCGGCCCCGTTCCCCGGCGTGCCGATCGTGGTCAAGGACCTCGACGGCACCCTTGCCGGCGAGCCGTATCACGCCGGTACACGGCATCTGAAGGAGCACGGTTACGTCGCCGACGTGTCCTCGTGGCTGTTCGAGCGTCTCCAGCGCGCCGGCTTCATCATCATCGGAAAGACCAACACACCCGAGTTCGGTCTGGTCCCCACCACCGAGCCGGAGGCCTACGGCCCGAGCCGCAACCCCTGGGACCCTGATCGCTCGACCGGCGGGTCGTCGGGTGGTTCGGCGGCAGCGGTCGCGGCCGGGATCGTGCCGATCGGTCACGCCGGTGACGGCGGCGGGTCGATCCGCATCCCTGCGTCGGCGTGCGGTCTGGTCGGGCTCAAGCCGACCCGTGGCCGGGTGACACTCGGCCCGGTCGAGACCGAGGCGTGGGGCGGCCTGGTTGCACGACTGGTCGTGTCCCGGACTGTGCGAGACACAGCGGCAGTACTCGACATCGTTTCCGGTCCGGGCCTCGGCGATCCGTACGGCGTCGCCGCTCCCGACCGCCCGTTCCTCGCCGAGATCGGCACCGACCCCGGTCGTCTGCGCGTCGGTTTCACCACGATGTCGGGCGACGGCACCATCGTCGACGCCCAGGTCGCGGCCGCGGTGCAACGAACGGCGGAAGTGCTGGCCGGTCTCGGCCACGACGTGACCGAGGCGGCGCCGCCCGAGCTCGGCGATGCCGGCTACTTCGCTGAGCTCAGCGGCCACTTCCTGACGGCGTTTCCGGTGTGGGTCTCCCAATCGGTCGACGATTTGGCCATTCGAACGGGAGAGCCGGCGACGGCCGACACGGTCGAGCCGCTCACCTGGGCGCTGGCCGAGACCGGTCGTGGCGTCAGCGGGGTGGCGTTCGCCGACGCGATGGATGGCATCCGAGTGCTCAGCCGACGACTGCAGGCGTGGTGGACGGACTTCGACGTGCTGCTTTGCGCCACCATTCCCGAACTCCCTCCGACACTCGGCCAGTTCGGAGCAGAGCCCGACAATCCGCTCTCCGGGATGTTTCGCGCCACCCCGGTCGTCGGCAACACCATGCCTTTCAACATCACCGGCCAGCCGGCGATGTCGGTCCCGATAGCGTCGTCTTCGGAGGGCCTACCGATCGGCGTCCAGCTCGTCGGAGGGTTCGGCCGTGAGGACCACCTGGTGGGGTTGGCGGCGCAGCTGGAGGCGGCCGTTCCGTGGGCGGCCCGTCGACCGGCGATCTGGGCGGGCTGATTCATAGGGCTGATTCAGCCGTGGAGGACCCGTTGTTCGACGGCTCGAATGCGCGCCGGGTAGTGGGCGCGCCCGTACTCGGGGCGTTGCGCCAAAACGATCTCCAGGAGCTCGGTGTGTTGGTCGGTCTCCCTCCATGGGAGGGGGATGTAGAGCGGTAAGCCGAGGACACGAAGTCGGTGAAGACCCTGGTACACCGCCTTCTGGTAGTGGTAACGGTCCTCCCACGCCCAGCCGTGCGGGCCGAATCCGGTGCCTGGGTCGATCAGGCAGCGGTCTCGAACCCCATAGCGATCGGCGACCTTCAACCGATCGCCGAAGTAGTCCAACATGAACTCGATCGGATCTCCGGGAACGTGTTGGAGCTCGTGGGGGTTGGGTCCGTTCATGAACGGCACCACGATGGTGGTTTCGAACTCGGCGGCGAGTTCCCAGAACGCTTCGTCCTGCATGCCGTTGGCCGCGTTCAGCGTGGTGACGCCCGCCTCGAAAGCCGCGCGGGCCACGTCGATTCGCCACGTGTCGATGCTGACGTGGTCGGTGCGTTCCGTGGCTGCGGCTATGGCCGGTTCGACCCGATCCCACTCCGTGCGCCAGTCCGCTACTGTCGACACCTCTGTACTCCCTTGTCCGCCGATGTCCACGCCGTCCGCGCCATCTTCGAGGAGTGCATCGATCCGGACGATCGCTTCCTCCTCACCTGCAACGAAGGAATCGGTGTTGAGCGAATCGGGAGAGCAGTTGACGACACCGAAGATCATCATGAGCGAGCACCTGTCTGTCGATCGAAGGGCGCGGTGACGTGGTGGACCGGTCGCGGCTAGATGAGGAGGCGATGTCGATCGCCCTTCGCCACAAGGGCACGAACCGGGTGTCGGTTTGCCTGCCGTGCCGGAACGAGGAGCATACCGTCGGGCGTGTCGTCGGGGCGCTGCAGGGGGAGAGCGACGCCGTCGGGTTGGTCGACGAGCTGATCGTCGTCGACGACCGATCCACGGACCGGTCGGCGGAGCGGGCGTTGGCCGCCGGAGCAAAGGTGGTCTCGGTCGACGAGATTCACACCGAGTACGGGGTCGGGGCCGGCAAGGGCAACGTCTTGTGGTCGTCGCTGTGGTGCAGCACCGGAGACATCGTGGTGTGGATCGACGCCGACGTGGTGACCGCGGATCTCACGTGGGTGGCTCGACTGGTGCAGCCGCTGTTCGTCGACGACGCGGTGGCCCTCGCCAAAGCGACGTACTACCGGCCCACCGACGAAGGAGGCGGTGGACGCACCACTGAGCTCGTGGTTCGGCCGCTCGTCTCCCTCGTCGCCCCCCAGCTCGGCTGGGTGAAGCAGCCGCTCGGGGGCGAGGTCGCCGTGCGGCGCAGCATGATCGAGCAGTTGCCCTTCGTGCAGGGATGGGGTGTTGAGATTGCGATGCTGCTCGATGTCGTCGAGCGGTTCGGGCCCGAGGCTGTCGTGCAGGTCGACCTCGGGGAGCGCCGCCACCGGCACCACGACCTGATGGACCTCCGCGGTCAGGCCGCCGAGGTTGCCGCCACGATCCTGGCCCGATCAGGTGTTCAGCTCGCTGTCGACCCGCCGCGGCTGCTGCTGCCCGACGACGAGGATGTCGTGCTCAACCTCGCGGAGCGTCCGGCTGTCGCCTCGCTGCGTCACCCGGGTTCCTGAGCCGTGGGAACACCCGAGCGGTCACAGCTGTTGTCCCCGTCTGTCGTTGTTCTACGATCCGCCCGCTCGATCCCGCCGTCTCAGAAGGAACTGCCATGAGTGTCGCCGTCCGCATTCCGACCACCCTCCGCACGCTCACCGGCGGTTCCAAGGAGGTCTCCGTCGAGGGGGCGACCGTCGCCGAGGTGATCGCGGCGTTGGATGCCGCACACCCCGGATTCTCGGCTCGACTGCTCGCTGAGGACGGCACGATTCAGCGGTTTGTGAACGTGTTCGTGGCCGACGATGACGTCCGCTTCATGGACGGCGTGAACACCCCGGTGCCGGACGGCGCCGAGGTCTCCATCATCCCCGCTGTCGCCGGAGGCTGACCCCCTTCAGCGGGATCCGGTCAGCGGGGGAGCGTCGCCGCGATCGCGCGGAGGCGAACCTCACAGCTCTGGAGGCGTCGCTCAGGGTCGTCCGAACCCGGTTCCAGCTCCGGTACCGACGAGACCCCCGGCGTCGGAGCCGAGGCGGTCGCTGCGTTGCTGATCGCTGATGCGATCGCGGCAAGTGCCGTTTCACAGGTCACGATCCGGTCGAAGTCAGCGCGCACCTCGACCGCCCCTTGTACATCCGCCGACACCGGCGGGGCGGCTGTTGGTGATGTCGACTCGTCCACCGGGACCGCGGAGGTCGCGGGTGCCGACTGGGCGACTTGCCGTCCCCGACCCGGAGTGGCGCCATCCAGCACGATGGTCGCGATCGACCCAAGCGAAGCGACGAGCGTCAGCAGCGCCCCAGCCGCGGCTGCGACCCGGTGGGAGCGCTGGTCAGCCCAGAAGGCGCGGACGACGAACCCGACCGTGAGCACGGTCAGGAGATACGGGAGCCATCGCCAGTCGCCGGGGTTCACGTGCTCCTATCGGCGGACGTCGGCAAGTTCTGAGCCGCCGGTACCGCGACCGACGGGGTCAACTGGTTCGCCAGGGTGGTTAGCACTCGCCTGTTGAGAGTGCTAAAACGGTCAGCACTCTCACTGGCTGAGTGCCAACGCTCGTTTGGCACCGATCACCGCGATCAGAAGGACAGACACCTCACATGGCAAAGCAGATCACCTTCGACGACGAGGCCCGCCGCAAGCTCGAATCGGGTATGAACCAGCTGGCTGACGCCGTGCGCGTCACGCTCGGCCCCAAGGGTCGCAACGTCGTGCTCTCCAAGAAGTGGGGCGCCCCCACGATCACCAACGACGGCGTGTCGATCGCGAAGGAGATCGAGCTCGAGGATCCGCTCGAGAACATCGGCGCATCGCTGGTCAAGGAAGTCGCCAAGAAGACCGACGACGTCGCCGGTGACGGCACGACGACCGCCACCGTGCTTGCGTGGTCGATGGTGCGCGAGGGGCTCCGCAACCTCGCCGCCGGCGCCAACCCGATGTCGGTCAAGCGAGGCATCGAGGCCGCGGTCGACGCCGCCGTCGCGAAGATCGCCGACGTCTCGATCGAGGTCGAGAACAAGGAGCAGATCGCCCAGGTCGCGGCGATCTCGTCGGCTGATCGCGAGATCGGCGAGATGATCTCCGAGGCCATCGACAAGGTCGGCAAGGACGGCGTCATCACCGTCGAGGAGTCGAACACCTTCGGCATGGAGCTCGACTTCGTCGAGGGCATGCGCTTCGACAAGGGCTACATCGCCCCCTACATGGTCACCGACACCGACCGCATGGAGGCGGTGCTCGACAAGCCGTACATCCTCTTCGTCAGCTCGAAGATCACCGCGGTCCGCGACCTCGTTCCGGTCCTCGAGAAGGTCATGCAGACCGGCAAGCCGCTGGCGATCGTCGCCGAGGACGTCGAGGGCGAAGCGCTGGCCACCCTCGTCGTCAACAAGATCCGCGGCACCTTCAACTCCGTTGCCGTCAAGGCCCCCGGCTTCGGCGAGCGCCGCAAGGCCATGTTGCAGGACATGGCGATCCTCACCGGCGGTCAGGTCATCAGCGAAGAGGTCGGCCTCAAGCTCGACAGCGTCGACCTGACGCTCCTCGGCCAGGCCGACCGCGTCGTGGTCACCAAGGATGAGACCACGATCATCTCCGGTGCGGGCAACAAGGACGACATCGACGGCCGCATCGCCCAGATCAAGGCCGAAATCGACAAGACCGATTCCGACTACGACCGTGAGAAGCTCCAGGAGCGCCTCGCCAAGCTGTCGGGCGGTGTCGCTGTCCTCAAGGTCGGCGCCGCTACCGAGGTGGAGCTCAAGGAGAAGAAGCACCGCATCGAGGATGCCGTCTCGACGACCAAGGCCGCGATCGAGGAAGGCGTGGTCGCTGGCGGCGGTGTCACGCTGCTCCGTGCTCAGGCAGCGGTCGAAGACGTTGTCGCCAAGCTCGAGGGCGATGAGGCCACCGGTGCCCGGATCATCGCCAAGGCGCTCGAAGGTCCGCTCAAGCAGATTGCGGAGAACGCGGGCCTCGAGGGCGGCGTCGTGATCGATCACGTACGCGGCCTGACCAACCCCGCCGAGGGTCTCAACGCAGCGACGGGCGACTACGTCAACCTCGTGGAGGCCGGCATCATCGACGCCGCTAAGGTGACTCGTTCGGGTCTCCAGAACGCCTCGTCGATCGCGGCGCTCTTCCTGACCACCATGGCCGTGGTGACCGATGCCCCCGAGCCTGCCGCTGCCGCTCCCGGCGGTGGCATGGGAGACATGGACTACTGATCCCTCGGGGATCCAACCTCCAGCCATCCAAATGTGGCGCGAGGTGTGCGGTTATCAGCACACCTCGCGCCACATTTCGTTGGAGGGTGGGTTCGACACGGAATCCGGCGTGGCAGATGACCCGCCGATGGTGAAGGATCGGGGCATGCTCGATCTGCGCCCCAGCTGCGAACACTGCGACCGCGACCTGCCCGCCACCTCGCTCAACGCCCGCATCTGTACGTTCGAGTGCACGTTCTGCGCCGAATGCGGCGACGGCGTGCTCGGCGGTGTGTGCCCCAACTGCGCCGGCGAGCTGGTCCCGCGACCGACGCGCCCAGCCGCGTACGGCGAGTCCGCAACAACGGAGCGGATGCACTCGCCTGCGAACCTCGAAGCCCACGTCGCTCGTCGCAACGACCGCCCGATCGACGGTGACCACGCCGGAGTGGTGCTCCGCCGTTACGCCGACGCGTGGAAGGCCGGCGATCTCGACCGGCTGCTCGCCTGCTACGCGGACGACTTCACGTTGCACTACGGCGGCACGAGTCGTTTCGCCGGGACTCACGCCGGCAAGGACGCGTCGATCGGGGTGATGGCCGACGTGAGCGCCGTCGCGCCGCGAACCCTCGAATCGGTCGATGATGTGCTCGTCGGCCGCGACGGAGGTGCGCTGGTCGTCACCGAAACCCTTGTTCGCGACGGCGAGTCAGCGACGATTCACCGCACCCTCCGCTACCGCGTCGAGGATGGCCTGTTGCGCGAGTGTTGGTTGCTCGACGAGGACCAGTCCCTGGTCGACCACTATTGGCGCTGATCGGGAGCGGTCCGCTGCTCGCCCCGAATCGAGGTGGCCGTAGGCTGGCCGGATGGGGCGCGGCCGGAGCGTGAGGACGATGTCGGTGCGGGTGCACGATGGCGCCTCACGTCGCGGCCCCGACTCGCTGATCGTCGAGGAGCCCATGGAGATCCGGCTCGACGACCACCTGGTGACCACGACGATGCGAACGCCGGGTCATGACTTCGAGCTGGCCGTCGGCTTCTGCCACAGCGAGGGCCTGCTCGGCGGAGCAGCGGTGAGCGGAGTGCGGTACTGCGGCACGGGCAGCGCCGTCACGACGCACTTCAACGTCGTCTCCGTGTCGACGGGCGGATGGGCACCCGAACCCACGGCGCGTATCGGCACCACCGCATCGTCGTGTGGGTTGTGCGGCTCCGAAACTCTCGACCGGTTGACCGATCGCCTCGACCAGCTTCGCGCGGTCACCGTCGACTGGTCGGTTCTCGACCGAGTCGTCGGCCAGGTGGGTGAGAAGCAGGACCTGTTCGCCACCACCGGAGCATCACATGCTGCGGCTGCGTTCCGGGTCGCCGACGGCGAGGTCGTGCTGGTTCGTGAGGACATCGGTCGGCACAATGCCGTCGACAAGGTGGTCGGTCGCATGCTGCTCGACGGAGCGTTGCCGGCGATGGTTGCGGGTGCCGACGCGATGGGGCTGTGGGTGTCGGGCCGGGCGAGCTTCGAGATGGTGCAGAAAGCGTGGGCGGGAGGATTCGTGGCCCTCGCATCGGTGAGTGCAGCGAGCGCGCTTGCTGTCGAGACGGCGGAGCGGGCGGGGATAGCCCTGGCGGGATTCGCCCGAGACGGGAAGGTCACGCTGTACACCGATGCGGACGAGGCCGAGCGGCCCCGCACCTAGTCTGGCGACCATGACGACCCCCTCTTCTCCCACCGTCGGGCTTGCTGTCGCCCACCTGTTCTGGACGGCGACCGTGCTGTCCGACGCCGATGCCGTTCACTCGGCGATCTCCGGTGTCGTCGATGCTGGTGACCAAGTCGTTACGGCGTCGATGCTCGGTCACAAAGCCGATCTGGCGACCGTGGTGTTGACGAGCGACCAGTGGCGAATCCGGGCTTTCCAGACAGCGATGGTCGATGCCGGATTCGAGCTCGTCGACAGTTACCTGTCGTTGACCGAGATGTCGGAGTACGCGCAGGGCCTTCCTGATGAGATGAAGCAGGCACGCTTGTTCCCGCAACTGCCGCCGGAGGGTAAGCCGGCGTTCTGCTTCTACCCGATGTCCAAGCGCCGCAATGTCGGACAGAACTGGTTCGCGCTGCCGTTCGACGACCGCAAGGCGCTCATGCTGGAACACGGGGCGTCGGGGCGAAAGTTCGCCGGCCGGGTCCTTCAGGTCGTGACCGGTTCGACGGGGATCGACGACTTCGAGTGGGGTGTCACCCTCTTCTGTCAGCACCCCGATGACATCAAGGACGTCGTGTACACGATGCGATACGACGAGGCGTCGGCGACCTATGCAGAGTTCGGAACCTTCTATGTCGGGATGGTTGCGTCTCCGGCGGAGGCACTGTCGAGCATCGGGGTCGCCTGACCGGCGCGTCCCATTCGTCGACACTGTCCGGGCCGCTCAGCCCCCGACCAGCTGTGCGAGGCCGCTCGTCATGTTGGCAGCGGTGCCGTAGGTGGCGAGCGTCGACGGGCTCTTACCCTTGACGACCATCGCGGCGATGATCGCTGCGGTGGTCGGCACGCTCGTGACCAGCACGATCGCTTGGGGGCTCGACTCGATCAGTGCCTGCGTGACTTCGGCCGGATCGGCGTCGGGCTCGACCGGCACCGTGGCCGTCACCGTTCCGGACGCAGCGCTGACCGCTGCCGCGATGTCAGCCGCGAGCTCGAGGTCCTCGCCCTGCGTCCCCGAGGCAATGGCGACTCGGGTGTACCCATCGTTGGTGATCGCGGTGCCGAGCACCTGACCTTCGAGGTCGGTGGGAGGGGCGAGGCGATGGAACAGCGCCCGATTCGGGGCTACAGACAGGGCCCGTGCCGTGTCGGTCGGCGAGAACAGGATCACTCCGGCGTCCGTCAGTGGGCCCAGCGCAACGCTCGTGATCGGGTAGGCGGTGCCGCCGATGACTGCGTCGACCCCCTGATCGATCAGCCGAGCAACAGCGGCGCCGGTCGCGGCCGACGAGCCGTCGCCCGACTCGTCGGGGACCAACTCGATATCCGCACCCAGAACTCCTCCGAGGTTGTTGAGCTCCTCTACCGCGAGCTTCGTGCCGGCGAGCGCCGCACGAGCCGTCGCCCCGTCCGCGGCCAGAAGCGGGAGGAGGGTTCCGATGCGAAGAACCCCGTCGCCTGGCGGGCCGTACGTGGGATCGGGTCGTTGCGGCGTTTGGGCGAGCGGCTTCGCCTGAACGGTCATCTGATCGACGGTGCGGAGGCCGCCGGATCCAGTGAACTCGACGATGGCGTATCCGGCCTCGCCCGGATCGCCGTTCTCGAGGAGTTCGATGTCACCGCTCACGCCGTCGTAGTCGAGGTCGGTGTCGGTGAGCGCGAGCTTCTGGCAGCGACGGAAGGTGATGCACTCGCGGCCCCCTTCGGTTGTCGGGCCGACGCGATCGTTGATACGTCCGGGGGCATCGCTCCGCGCGGACTCGGCGGCGATCGACAGGATCATGACGATGTCGTAGGCCTCGGCAGCGCCGGTGAGGTCGTCGACCTCGGGGTCGATCGAGCGGATCCGGTCGCGGAACTCCTCGGTGACGCGGATACCCGGAGCTGCACCACGCATCCCCTTCAGCGGGCTGTCCCCCGAAGCGATCGGTCCTTCAGCGCCGCTGGCAGGGTCGACGGTTGGACCCCCGATCTCGCCGACCTCGACCAATGCCGTCGTCGTGGACGGGTCCGTTCTCACGCCCGACTCGTCGAGCTTGGCGGTCGAGCAGGCCGAGACGAGCAAGGCGACCAGGATCGCCGCCACACCCTCCCTTGCCTTCATCCGGTGGAACGCGCCCCGACCAGGCGAGCGAGCTTCGAACATGGACGACCACATTAGGAGGTGCGCGGGGGCGCTCCGATGGCGACCATACTTCTGCGATGAGCGAAGACACCTCATCTGCACCTCCTGCCGAAACCCTCGTGGGAATCTCGTTCCCCGACCTGTTCAGGGCTCAGGAGTTCTTGACGGCGGCGACCCGCCTGGCGTCCAAGGGCGAGCTGACCATCAAGGACGCGGTTACGGTCGTGAAGGACTCGGACGGAAAGACCTTCGTCCATGAAACGGTCGACCTGCAGCCGGTGCCGACGGCGTTGTCGGGTGCTGTGTGGGCCGGCCTGATGGGGTTGATCCTCGGTGGGCCGGTCGGCTGGGTGGCTGGCATGGCAGTGGGTGCCGGTGCCGGGGCGGCAACGGCGAAGCTCGTCGATCTCGGTCTCGCCGACGAGTGGGTCGACTGGTTCCGTGAGGTCGTGCAACCAGACACCGCAACGGTCGCGTTGTTGGCGACGGCACTGGATCGTGAGGCGCTGGTGGCCGAAGCAGGTCGGTTCGTTGGGGCCGAACTCGTCTACACCAACCTCGATCCGTCGACGATGGAGCGGATCCGCACCGCGCTCGGAGGTAAACCGTCGTCGACCCCCGCAGACACGTCTGCCTCGCCGACGTCGCCGACTTCACCGGCCGACGACTGACCTTGCGTGGCCCACGAGTCTCACGACGATCCAGCTGACGTCGAGCTGATGAAGGAGGTGTCCGCAGCGCTCGTCTCAGCGGTCGAGGCGGCGGTGGCGCCCTGGGTCGAGGCGGCGGTCGTGCGCTTCACCGGTGTGCTGGACGAGCGGGCGAGGCACGTGGCCGCGGTGGCGACACGCGAGGTCACCGAGGAGCTGCGCGACCTGCTCTCCCTCGACATAGAAGCCCAACGAACGACCCCCCTGGCCGTCTTGCGCGCCGCTGCGCGCTACCCGACCGAGGTCCTCGCAGCGGCGGGAGTTCCGCCCGTTCAACGAGACGCGTTCGATCAGCAGGCGAACCCCGACGACCTGTACGGAGTCGCGGCCGCGACCTGGGCGGACTTCGGTGAGGAGGTGGGCGCCGCGGGAATCGCCTGGGGCGCCGCCAAGGCTCACCTGCACCTTCGCCGTCACCGGTGAGTCGTGGACGCGGAGTCACCTACAATCCGGTGAGCAACGACCAGGAAAGCGACACGCCATGAAGCTCGTGACCGCCATCATCAAGCCCTTCATGCTCGACGAAGTGAAGTCGGCACTCAAGGGCATCGACGTCGTGGGCCTCACGGTCACCGAGGTGCAGGGCTTCGGCCGGCAAGGGGGCCACACCGAGACCTATCGAGGCGCCGAGTACAAGATCGATTTCGTTCCCAAGGTCCGGATCGAGGCGGTTGTCTCCGACGACACGGTCGACTCTGTGGTCGACACGATCGTTTCGGCAGCACGAACCGACAAGATCGGTGACGGCAAGGTGTGGGTCACGGCGGTCGAGCAGCTCGTCCGCATCCGCACCGGAGAGCGCGGCGATGACGCGATCTGATGCCGTCGCCCTTTGACCGGTCGTCGATCGTCGACGACCTCGACCTCCACGGTCGGAAGTTCGTCGAGGCCTACACGGCCGTCGTCGACGCGTGGGTCGTGGAGTTGTACGACGACCTGTTCGCAGGGGTGCCCGGGGTCGCCCTGGTGGCGACAGGTGGACATGGCCGGCGTGAGCTCGCTCCGCAGAGCGACCTCGACCTGCTGCTCGTCCACGACGGTTCGGTCGATCTCGAAGCGGCGCAGAAGCTCTGGTACCCGATGTGGGACGCGAAGCTGAAGGTCGGCCACTCCACCCGCACGGTCGCAGAGACCCTGGCCCTCGCGACGGACGACCTGCCCACGGCCACCGGCCTCCTGACGACCCGTTGCCTGGTCGGTGACGAGGCGCTCGCCGTGGGGCTGGCCGACGCCGCCGCGTTGCAGTGGCGCAAACATGCCAAGCGAGCGCTGCTGCTGCTGGCCGACACCGTCGACTCCCGACACCTCACCACCGGCGAGGTCGCCGCTGCGCTCGAACCGGACCTTAAGGAGGGGCGGGGTGGGTTGCGCGACGTCCACGCCTTGGCGTGGATCCGTGCTGCACTTCCCGATCTCGATGTGGTCGCGCCGGAGTCGCTCTCCGCCGAGTACGACCGGCTGCTCAAGGTTCGCGTCGAGCTCCACCGCATCACCGGCCGCCCGGGCGACGTGCTGCAACTGCACGATCAGGACGACGTGGCTGCCCGGCTCGGCTCGGAGAACGCCGACGTGCTCATGACCGAGGTGGTCACCGCAGCACGGCATATCGCCTGGGCGAGCGACGAGGCGTGGTTCGCCGTTCGCCGCCAGTTGACGAGCAGCGTCTTCCGCCGATCCGGTCGACGGCGGGACCTCGGGAACGGCATCGCATTGCAGGACGGCAGCGTCGAACTCGAGTCCACCAGCAAGGTCGACGAGCTGACCGCGATCCGGGTTGCCGCGGCCGCTGCTACCAACTGGGCGCGGATCGGCCGGTCCACCCTCGATCGACTGACGTCGGCTCCGCCGCTTCCGGAGCCGTGGCCGCGAGAGGCGCGGGATCGCTTCATCGAGCTGTTGCGCTCCGGCCAGCCGGCGGTCGGGGTCATCGAGACCCTCGATCTCAACGACCTGTGGTTGCCGCTCGTGCCGGAATGGGAGCCCAACCGAAGCCGTCCGCAGCGCAACGCCTACCACCGCTTCACGGTCGATCGCCACAGCTGGGAGTGCGTGGCGCTCGCCGCTGGTCTTGCCGAGCAGGTCGACCGTCCGGACCTGCTGGTGATGGGGGCGTTACTGCACGATGTCGGCAAGGGTTACCCCGGTCAACATTCGATCGTCGGGATCGGTCTCGGTGCGTCGATCATGCGGCGCATGGGCTTCTCCGAGTCCGACATCGACGACGTCGGGGTCATGATCGAACATCACTTGCTGCTCCCCGACGTTGCGACGCGCCGCGACCTGGAGGATCCCACGACGATTCGGACTGTCGCGGCGCTCGTCGGCACCACCGAACGTCTCCGCCTGCTCGCGGCGCTCGCCGAAGCCGACTCGATTGCCACCGGCCCCGCGGCCTGGAGCCCGTGGAAGGCCGGCCTCCTCGCGACGTTGGTCGAGCGGGTTGCGCACGTAACCGGCGGCGGCGATGTCGAGGAGATCATCCCTGACAATCCGGTGACGCCTGCGCAGCTGGCGCTTGTCGAACGCGGCGCGTCGAGTGACCGCCCTGCAATCGACGCCCACGACGATCGTCTCACCATTGTCTGCGCCGACCGTCCCGGTCTGTTCAGCCGAATCGCCGGCGTGCTCGCGCTGAACGGTCTCGATGTGCTGGAGGCGACGGTGCGCACGTCGGACGCACTGGCGATCGAGGAGTTTCGGGTGTCATCCGCGTTCGGCGCCGAGATTCCGTGGAGCAAAGTCGAGCGAGACCTCGAACGAGCTCTGCTCGGCCGAATCGCACTCGAACCGCGGTTGGCGGAGCGGG
>JAIBBP010000029.1 GCA_019694615.1 Microthrixaceae bacterium
GGCGCGGGTGCTCGCAACGACGGGACTTGTCGTCGCGGTGGCGTTGTCGGTGTTCGCTGTCGGGTCGATCGTGAGGTTGCGGAGTGACTCGAGGACGATGGCGGAGGGCATCGCGTCGGTCGCCCGTTCCTCGACGTCGGACCCTGACGGTGCTGTCGTGGTCTCCGAACTCGCCGCCGTTGGCCGGTTCCTGTGGAAGGACGCGGTGCATCAGCGGTTCATCGCCGTGCCGACCAGCGAGGAGCTGGCGACAGTTGCCGAGCACCTTCAGACGGCCGGGGTCGACACGTTCGTGTTCGCATCGCCGTCGGGCGCCGACGACGGGACGCAACGACTCGAGGGCTACGAGCCCAGCCGCGTCGAGCGATTCGGGCAGTGGACGGCGACGGTGATGGTGCGCGCCTAGCCCTGAACGGCCGCGTGGGAATCGCTACGCGGTGGCGGTGAGGAGGGCGTGGGTCCAGACGTCGCGGGCGTAGTAGGTGAGTGGCCCGGAGCCGGTGGGTCGCGGGTTGTTGCCGGCGAGCGCGAGGTGTCTGTGGCGTGGTGGTTGAGCGCGTAGGTCGGGAGGTTGTTCCCCGTCGGGTTGTCGGCCGATGGTGACGGCGCGGCTTTCGATGAGGTCGCCGTTGGTGTCGCGGAACTCGAAGCGCTGGCCACCGAGCGGTGTGATGGTCCATCCGCCGTGGTGGATGCGCCGGTGGTGGAAGCTGCAAAGCAGGACAAGATTGTCGAGATCGGTTGGGCCGTCGGGGTGGTGGACGACGTGGTGCGCGTGAAGGTGCCGTTGGGCGTCGCAGCCTGGGACGGCACAGCCGCGGTCGCGGAATCTGAGCATGCGTCGTTGATCCCGGTTGGCGAACCGGACCTCGGGTCCGAGTTTGAGGGGGACCCCTCGTTGATGCCACAGGACTTGCAGGGTGCCTTCCTCGGCGAGACGGTGCACGAGGCTGGGGCTGATGTGGGGGCCGGATTCGAGGCGGCAGATGCTGTCGGGGCCGATGATCCCCGAGACAAGAGTGTCGATGTCGATCAGGACGTTGACACGGAAGTGTTCGCCGCCTTCTCCACGGAGTTGGGTGCGTGCCGCGGCGTCGAGTGCGAGGTCGGCGAGTCCTCGGAGGACGTCACCGACTCGGGGACGCCGGTTCGGGGTGTCGCCGTACGCGGGGTTGTGATCGACGCCGGTGCCGGAAGCGGCAGTGCCGGAAGCGTCGGTGTTGGTCTCGGTGTTGGATCTACCGGCGGCGGTGGTCGCGGCGGCGTACGCCTGGTCGAGGAGTGCGCCGGTCTCCGCTGATGCTTTGCCGGCGACCCGCCAGTTGCCTTGCTCGTCGTGCCAGGTCCGCCAGAACGCGTCGTCGGAGTCGCCATCGAGTGAACCGGGCGACTCTCCTGGGCTGGACGGTTCGGCGGCGGGCTCGGTAGCGGGTTCGGTGGGCTGGTGCTGCCTGGCGGTTCGGTAGTCGGCGAGGACTCGTGATACCTGCGGCGGGGTTGCCGAGGTGGCGACACGGGCCAGAACGTTTTCGTTGTCGGGGGTTGCGACGCGGGCGATCTGTGCGGCGACTTGCAGGGAGATCTCACCGGCGAGGGCGTGACCCATGACAGTGGGCATGGTCTCGGACTTGGTGGCGACATTCTGGAGGGCGCGGGCTTCACTTGTGGTGTAGCCGCAGTTGACGATCAGCCAGTGGGCGATGGATCGCCAGTCACCGCTGGCGTTCCAGTGTCCGTCTGCGGTGAAGTCGGCGACCATGGTGGCGAGTCGCGCTTCGGCTGCGTGGATGTGCGCGGCGACCTCTCGTATGGCCGCTGCCGCCTCCCATCGGGCGTCCTCTCCGGGGTATGACTCCACGTTTCGAACACTATCACACGCATCGAACGTATGTTCGCCATTTCGAAAGAATTTCTCGAAGAATGTGAGGATCTCGCCCGCTGGAAACGCCCTGATGCCGACCGGAGTGGGCTCGTCGGCTACCAGCCCGCGCAGATCGAGAAGGTCGGCTGGGGGCCCTGTTCCGGACGGAGCGTACGAACGGCTGATTCACCGAAGCGGTGGGCTGGCTCAAAAAGTTCACGACCCCCGGCCCCGAAGGGCAGGGGGTCGTTCTGGGTCCGCCGGGTACTAGCCGAGGGAACGTACGTGCGAGCGTATCGGCAAAGAGTGAGATACTCAACCGTCCATGGCGGTGACCAACGTCTACATCGACGGACTCAATCTCTACCACGGCATGATGGACGCCAGTCTGGAGCGATACCGCTGGCTCGACCTCACTGCCTTCGCTAGCCGTGTCTGTCACGCGATCGGCGAAAAGACTGACGCCGACTGGCAAGTTGGCCAAGTGCGTTACTTCACCAGCCGTGTACACGAAGTCAAGGGTGCCGCCGCTGCCAAGCGCCAGAATGAGTACCTTCAAGCGCTCACGGAGATCAACCCTCAACTCACCATCGAATACGGCAAGTACTACATGAGGGAGGCCGACTGTGTCTGCGATTGCGGTGGCAAGGCACACGTCTGGCGTGAGAAGCGCACCGACGTGAACATGGCCCTCGCGGTGATCACCGATGCACTCGATCCGAACGGTCCTGAACGCATCTTGCTCATCACCGGCGACGGGGACCTGTCGCCGGTTGTGGACTTCGCCATCTCCGCGGGCAAGGTGGTGGGAGTCGCAGCGCCGCCGGCGCGACACCAGCCGGATCTGTCGAACCGCGCGGAGGCCTACGTCCTCCTGAAGAAGGAGCACTTCTCAGCGCGGAACCTGCTCCCCAGAGAGGTTCCGCTGGATGGCGGGTACGTATTGAGCGCACCGGCCGGTTGGATGCCCAGGTCGATGCTCGGACCGTCCTGACCCGCCCAAGCTACAACCAGGGCGGGGTGCCGAACAGACGTTCGGTGCACCTGTGATAGTGTCCCGCCCGTGGCTGACAAGATCGTCATCCGGGGTGCGAAAGAGCACAACCTCAAGAACGTCTCCCTCGAACTTCCCCGCGACAAGCTGATCGTCTTCTGCGGGCTGTCCGGGTCCGGCAAGAGTTCGCTGGCGTTCGACACGATCTACGCCGAGGGGCAACGGCGTTACGTCGAGTCGTTGTCCTCCTACGCACGGCAGTTCCTGGGCCAGATGGACAAGCCCGACGTCGAGATCATCGAGGGCCTGTCGCCGGCCATCTCCATCGACCAGAAGTCGGCCTCGCGCAACCCCCGGTCCACGGTCGGCACGGTCACCGAGGTCTACGACTACCTGCGTCTCCTGTACGCCCGGGTCGGCATCGCCCACGATCCGGAGACGGGCGAGGCGCTGGTCAAGCAGACGCCCCAGCAGATCGTCGACAAGGTGCTGGCGCTGCCCGAAGGCACCCGGTTCCAGGTGCTGGCGCCGGTGGTGCGGGGCCGGAAGGGCACCTACGAGAAGCTGTTCAGCGACTTCGCCAAACAGGGTTTCGCCCGTGTGCGAGTCGATGGCACGGTGCACGAACTGGCCGACGTCACCGGCGACACGCCGTTGGAGTTGGCCCGCTACGAGACCCATGACATCGACGTCGTCGTCGACCGTCTGGTGCTCCGGCCCGACATCGACCGCCGGCTCACCGAGTCGATGGAGACGGCGCTCCAGCTCGCCGAGGGTGTCGCCCAGATCGAGCTACTTCCCAAGGACGCTGAGCCGGAAACCCTGACGTTCTCCGAGAAGCTGTCACGCCCGTCCGACGGCAAGAGCTTCGACGAGTTGGCGCCACGCAACTTCTCGTTCAACTCTCCCTACGGCTACTGCCCGGCGTGTCAGGGCCTGGGGATGATGTTCGAGGTCGATCC
>JAIBBP010000125.1 GCA_019694615.1 Microthrixaceae bacterium
GCAGGCAGCGAAAGGGTCCTGTGCAACGAATCCGATCGTCTGCCCGTAGAGCCGGCGGCGTTCCCGTTCCGCCAACGCGAGCAGATCCGTCCCGTCGACGACGACGCGACCTTCGACGCTGCTCGACGGCGGGAGTAGCCCCATGATGGCCCGCAACAGCGTCGTCTTCCCCGAACCCGAACCGCCGACAACACCGAGGCGAGCGTCGTAGCCGATCACCAACGAGACTCCGCAGAGGGCTTGGTGGCCGTTGGGATAGGTCACGGTGAGGTCTTCGACTGCGAGGGCTGCCGACCGGTTCTCCGCAGGGTCCATCAACGACCTCCCGGTTCGCTGACATCACGCAAGGCGTCGGCGAGGAGCGTGGCGGCGACGACAGTCAAGACCAGACCGATACACGGACCGATGATCTGGAACGGGGCGAAGGCCAACGTCTGACGACTGTCGGAGAGCATCTTGCCCCATTCAGCGGTGGGAGGCTGGGCGCCGAGCCCCAGAAACGAGAGCCCGGCCAGTGACACGACGGTCGTGCCGAGCCGCAGTGCCGAGGCGACCAACACGAGCGAAGCCGCCCCCGGCAGCACGTGTCCCAGGGCGATTCGTGCCGACCCGGCGCCCGCCATCCTGGCGGCGATCACGTCTGGCCGGTGGTGCGCGCCGAGCGTGTGGGAACGGGCGAGTTTCGCTAGTCCTGCCCACCCGGTGGCGGACATCGCAAGGACGAGGTTCGCGAACGTGGGTCCCAGCGCCCCCACAATGGCGAGTGAGATTACCAACTCGGGCAGGCCCATGACGACGTCGGTCACGCGATTCACGACACGGTCGAGCGGCCCGCCGGCGGTCCCCGACACCACTCCGACGACCAGTCCCACGACAGTGACCACCGCCATCACGATCAACGCGGCGCCGAGCGACGTGCGAGCGCCGACGAGGGTGCGAGCCAGCAGATCGCGACCGGCGTCGTCGGTGCCGAGCACGTGGGTACCGCTGGGACCGGCCAACTCGTTGGTGTAGTCCGGTGCGTTCGGGTCCGCGGACACGAGGAACGGACCGGCTAGGGCCGCGAACCCGACCACGACCAGCACGACGATCGACGCTCGCCCGCCGCGGTGAGAACACAGTCGCCGCCACACGCCGAACCCGGAACGCCCGCGCAACCGCAGGTCGTCCTCGACGATCGTGGTCACCGTGACCGGCCTCGTGCGGTCTCCCTGCGGCGCGGGTCGAAGGCGGCGTTGATCACGTCGACCACCAACCCGGTCACCACGAAGGCGGCGATCGCCAGCATCACGAAACCGACGATGACCGGCGTGTCCCGGGCCTCCACGGCCCTCACGGTCAGGCGGCCGACGCCCGGCCAGGAGTAGATGCTCTCGACGATGGGCGCACCCCCGAGCAGCACCGCGATCTCGATCCCGACCACGGTGAGGTACGACGGGATCGAGTTCGGCAACTCGTGGACGAACATCCGCCGTGCCGTGCCGGCTCCGCGAGCTCGGCTGGCCAGGAGAAACGGCGCTGACTTGGCGTCGAGCATGGTCGTCCGCAGGATCCGGGACCACGATGCCGCCGGCCCCACGGCGAGGGTCAACGCGGGCAGCAGGACGGTACCCCAGCCCCCATCAGCCACCACAGAACCGATGCCCGCCCGCACGACCACCAGATCCAGGGTGATCACGCCAAGCATGAAGCCGGGTACGACGAGAAACACCATGCTGACGGCTCGAGCCAGTTGGTCCGGCCACCGTCCCGTCGCCCACGCAGAGGTCAGGCCCAACACCATGCTCGCCGCGACCGCCAATCCGAGCGAAGCGGCCGTCAGCCGCAAGGTGGCCGGCAGGCGCGAGCCCAGCTCCTCGAGGACCGGTCGGCCCGTGCTCCACGAGGTCCCCAAGTCACCCCGTACCATTCCGCTCAGGTGCTCCCACAGGCGGACGGGGAGCGGTTCGTCGAGGCCAAGCACCTTGCGCTGTGCCGCGATGTCCGCCGCCGTGATGCTGTCGCGACCCTTCGCCAGGAGCACCCGCTCGGCGGGGTCCCCCGGTGTCACAGCGAGCAACAGAAAGGTGATCGCTGCTCCACCGAGGAGACTCCCGACGGCGTGGATCGTGCGCCGCGCCAGCACGACGACGATCATCGGCTCAGGCGGCGGGGCTGGTCTTCGCCGTCACCCACATGTTGGCGATCGGCGGCTCGTAGCCCTTCCACGTCGCGTTCGTCACGACGGCCGGCTTGCGCATGACCGTCGCCGCCCACAGGCCGTTCTCGTGGATCACCTGCTGGATCTCGTCGAGCAGCTTGTTCCGCTTCTCGGCGTCGAACGTCGCGCTCAACTCCTCGATCATCCCGTCCAGCTCGGCGTTGCTGACGCCCATGAAGTTCTGACTGCCACCGGTCGCGAGGGCTGAACGCAATCCGTCCTCGGGGCTGAGCGAGAACGAGAGCAGCGAGGTGCCGGCCAGGGCGGCATCCCAGTCGGTGCCCTTACGAGCAGCGGTGATGTCGGGCACCTCGGTGACCTTCACGTCGATCCCGACCTTGGCAAGCTGTGTCTGCATCGCGACGGCGAGGGTGTTGGTGTCGGGCTGCTGTGCGTAGGTGAGGAGCCTGAGCGTCAGCTGGTTCCCGTCCTTGGCACGAATCTCGCCGTCCCCACCGACCCAACCCGCTTCGTCCAAAAGCTCTCGGGCCAGGTCGAGGTCGGTCTTCTGGGTGTCGATGGCGTAGGGCACGGTGGGGCCGTACACCGATGTTGCGATCGCCACCTTTCCGTCCAACACGTCCTCGGCGAGCTCGCGGTAGTCGATCGCTGCGAACAAGGCGCGTCGGACCGCTGTGTCCGACCACGCACCGGCGTTGCGAAGCTGGACCGCCAAGGTGGAACCCATTGGTTCGCCGGTCACGTAGAACGCGTCGTCACGGCCCTCCAGGGTGGAGGCGACTTCGATGGGCATGTACAGGGCGAGGTCGGCTTCGCCACTTTGCACCGCCTGGACCCGCGACATGGCCTCGGGAACGAACTTGAGCGTCAGCTTCGAGAGGGCGGGTTCGCCGTCCCAGTACTTCTCAACCGGAGCCAGTTCGGCGGCCTGCTCGTTCAACGATGTCATCACGTACGGGCCGGTGTAGAGGCCGAGGTTGAGCAACTCCGACGGGTCGGCTCCCGATGCAAGAAACGCCTGGTAGGCCGCGACGTCGAAGACCGGCAGGTTCGCTTCGTCGGCCAACGCGTTCGCGAGGCTCGGAACGGGCACCCTTGTCGTGAGCTTGACCGTCGACTCGTCCTTCACTTCGACCGAATCCAGGTTGAGCGTCGACGCGAAACGCTGGTTCTTCCCGTTCATGAACGTGACGAGGTCGACCAGCGCCTGCGCGTCGAGCTTGGTTCCGTTCTCGAACTCGACGTTGTCGCGGAGCCCCAACTCCCAGGTGGTCTCGTCGACGTTGGTGAGCGACTTCAGCACCCAGGGGGAGGGCACGCCGTCGGGCTCGGGGCGCATGAGGAGTTCGACGTAGCCGAACTCGGGCCCCCAGTACGAGTTGGCGAGGGGATCGAGGTCGTCGATGCCGAAGCTGGTGGCGATGGTCAGTGCCGAGGTCTTCGGCGTCGCGGTCGAGCCCTCGACGGTGGTGTCTCCTTCGGTGCCGTCGTCGGACGACGAGCACGCGGCCAGGGCCAGGGTCAAGACGACCGCGAGCAGCGCCAGGCCGCTTCGCAGCGGACCGGAGGTACGGGTGAACGGGATCATGGTGAGCTCTCCTTCGGAGCGCCCCGAGCGTTGGTACTCGCCGGTCATGAAACCCGTCGAGCA
>JAIBBP010000063.1 GCA_019694615.1 Microthrixaceae bacterium
CGCCATCGGAGATCCCCGCTTCCCGTGACAACCAACGGCCCGTCGCCAACCCATCGGCGATGTCGGTGGTGCCGCGGACATCCAGTTCGCCGACCACCAACGCCTGCACCGCATCCAACCTGCGTCGCGCGGTCTCGATCTTCCGGGCGGTGTCCAACAGCGTTTGATCCGCGGCTTCGATCACCGGGACCACACCGTCCAACACCTCAGCAAGCTCACCCCAGAACATACGTTCGATCGTAGCGAGCACCACTGACAGCGAAACCATGCACGACCGAGCCTCAACGCCACCCGACAATCGGCAGACCCCACAGCCGCTCGCGCTCGTCATCGTCGGTGACGACGGCAGCTCGGTCCGACGCACCGTTCACTGGGACCTCGGGGTCCGACCGGGGTTGTGGAAGCCGACAAGGCGGCGTAGCCGCGGTACAAGCGCTCTCGAGGTCGCCTCGGCTCGACGTACCGCAGCTTCGCCATGTGTTCCTCTCGCCGCTCGCGCTCCTCAGGTGCCTTTGTAGTTGAGGATCTGGCGAAGCGTGTGACGAACCTCGACGAGGTCGGCCTGGTCGGCCATCACCTGGTCGATGTTCTTGTAGGCCGACGGGATCTCGTCGACCAGCGCCGCGGCGCGATCCGACAACCACACCTTGCCCGCCATCTTCCGCTGGAGGTCGGCAGCGGTGTACTGCTTCTTCGCCGCTGTACGGCTGAGTCGACGGCCGGCACCGTGGGAGCACGACGTCCAACTATCCGCGTTGCCAAGTCCGGCGACGATGTAGCTGCGCGTCCCCATCGACCCCGGGATGATGCCGAGGTCGCCGACATCGGCCTTGATCGCCCCCTTGCGGGTGATCCACAGGTCGGACTCACCGTGGCGTTCGCGCTGGGTAAAATTGTGATGGCAGTTGATGCGCGTCGTCTCGCGGCCCGTGCCGATGAACGTCATGACCTCGCGCAGGGTCCGGTCCATCATCTGGTCGCGGTTGGCCCGCGCGTAGTCCTGCGCCCACAACATGTCAGCGATGTAGGCATCGAACTCGGGGGTGCCTTCGAGAAAGAACGCCAGGTCGGGGTCTTCGAGCCGGAGTTCGAGGTCCGCGGCGAGACGCCGGGCCGCCGAGATGTGCATCTGAGCGAGCTGGTTGCCGATGCCGCGGCTCCCCGAATGCAGGACGACCCAGACGACGTCTCGCTCGTCGAGGCACACCTCGATGAAGTGATTCCCCGACCCGAGTGTGCCGAACTGCTTGGCAGCAGTCGCGACCTGCTTGCCACTCAACTCGGTGGCCGGGCGGTGGTCGGCGAGGAACCGGTCGGCGCGACGACCCACATCGCTGTGCCCCTTGCCCATGCCGGCAGGCACGGCGCGTGCGACCCGGCCGAGGAGAGGCTCAAGGTTGTCGGGCAACCGATCGGCGGTGACGTCGAGCTCGGCGGCGATCATTCCGCAGCCAATGTCCACCCCGACGGCAGCGGGGATGACGGCTCCAGCGGTGGGGATCACCGAACCAACGGTCGCGCCGAGGCCGACGTGCGCGTCGGGCATGAGCGCGACGTGACCGGCGACAATCGGCAACCGCGCCGTCTTCTCTGCCTGGCGCAGCGTGCCGTCCTCGATGTCGGATGCCCACGAGATGAGCCGGTCGTTGATCACGGTGCGCATGACATGCTCCTGTCGATGGTGCGCTCGGGGTGGCTTGCCGGCAGCGGATGCTCAGCGAACCACGACAACCGTGGCCCCGACGGACCGTCGCCTACAAGCGAATTACGGCCGGCATCCACCGCCCCGGATGCGACGATTGTCCGGTGGAGTTCCTCACCGACTTCGAGCCCGCGTATGGCGAGTGCGTCACCGTTGCCCCGGGCCTGCGCCGCGTCGTCGCCCGTAACCCGTCGAAGTACACGGCGTGGGGCACCGGCACCTACATCGTGGGCGAAGGCGATGTCGCGATCATCGACCCCGGCCCTCCACTCGACGAACACGTGGACGCGCTCCTCCGCTCCGTCGCCGGCGAGCGGGTCACCCACATCCTGGTCACGCACACTCACGCCGACCACTCCCCCGCTGCTGCCGCGCTCCGCGAGGCCACGGGCGCGCCCACCTACGGCTTCGGTCCCCACCCCATGGGCGGAGTCACCGAGTCGGAGGAACACGGCGATACGGCGTTCGTTCCTGATGTCGTGGTCGGACACGGTGATCACATCGGTGGCGAGTCCTTCGACATCGAGTGCCTGCACACCCCCGGGCATATTTCGAACCACCTCTGCTACGCCGATGCCGCGCGTGGAGCGCTGTTCCCAGGCGACCACGTCATGGGTTGGTCGACCTCGGTGATCTCACCGCCGGACGGCCGGATCGCCGACTACCTCCGGAGCCTCGACCTACTGCTCGACCGGAACGACGCCATGTACTTCCCCACTCATGGCCCGCCGATTGCCGAGCCGATCCCCCACGTGGCCGCGCTCCGGGCGCACCGACTCGCACGCGAGGAGCAGATTCTCACCCTGTTGGCCCAGGCCCCTCGCACGATCCGCGAACTCGTCGCCGTGATGTACTCCGACGTACGACCAGAGCTCCACGAGCCGGCAACGCGATCCGTCCACGCGCACCTCATCAAGCTCGCCGACGACGAGGTCGTCGTGCCGCGCGACAACGCCGGGTGGACCCTCAGGGTGTGAGTACGACCTTGCCCCGCAACTTCCGGTCGAGCAGATCGCGCAGCACCGACCCCGCGTCCTCCAGCGGGCGCTGTGTCGGCGGGGACGGATGAAGCCGACCGTCCTTGACCGCGGCGAGCACCTCGTCGAGCAGCGACGTCTGATCGGCGGCGTTGCGCATTGCCCACGCTCCCCAATCGATGCCGACGACGGTCCGGTTGTTGAGCAGCACCTGATTGGCGGGGAGACTCGGGATCGGCCCGGACGCGAATCCGATCACCAGGAGTCGGCCACCGACTCCGAGCGAGCGGAGCGCCGGCTCGGTGTGTGACCCCCCGACGGGATCGACGACCACGTCGACGCCACCGCCGAACAGTTCCCGCGCCCGGGCCTTCAGATCCTCGTCCTCGTACGCGATCGTGGCGGCCGCACCAATGGCTGTGGCGTCGGCCAGCTTCTCCGGTGACGAGGCCGCAGCGATGACCTTGGCACCCAGGCACCGGGCAACATCGATCGCCGCGAGTCCGACGCCACCGCCCGCCCCCAGCACCAGAACCTGGTCTCCCTCGGCGACCGTGGTGCGGCGGGTCAGCGCGAACCACGCGGTGCAGTAGCTCTGCACCAGGGCCGCCGCCGTGGCCAGGTCGAGGTCGTCGGGAACCGGCGTGACCGACTCGGCGGCGAGCGACACCTGCGACGCCCACGCTCCCAAGCCCAAGGACGACAGCACGCGATCGCCAACAGCGACTCCGGTGACGCCGTCCCCAACTGCGACGACCGTACCGGCGCATTCGCTTCCCGGTGTGAACGGTGGCGGGACCTTGATCTGGTAGGTGCCGGCGACGAACAGCGCATCGACGAAGTTCACGCCCCCTGCCGCGACATCGACGACGACTCGACCGGGCGACGCTTCGAGGTCTTCCTCCTCGACGACGACCAACGATTCCGGCGACCCCCACTCCTCGCACACGACTCGACGCATCGGCCGGACCTTAGACGGCCGGGCCGTAGCGAGTCGGTCGATCGCTAGCGTTTCCGATGTGGCCATGAGCACCCGATTCCGGGCCGACTGCATCAACTGTGCCGGGCTGTGCTGCGCGGCGCTGCCGTTCTCGGCCTCCGCCGATTTCGCGATCGACAAACCTGAGGACGTCGCCTGCCCGAACCTCGACAACCGCTTCCGCTGCACGATCCATGTCGACCTTCGCGAACGCGGGTTTCAGGGATGCGCGACCTTCGACTGCTTCGGCGCCGGCCAGCACGTGACGCAGGCTGTGTTCGATGGATCCGATTGGCGAGCCGAACCCCGGCACGCCCAGGCCATGTTCGCGACCTTCCGCCGCTACCGGGAACTCTTCGAAGTGCTCCGACTCCTCGACGAGGCAGCCGACCTCGCGCCCACGCCGGCGATGGCCGACGAGGTCAGAGCGCTGTTCGACGATCTCGACGCGGCACCCGGCACGACCGATCCTGACGAGGCGCGACGCCGGGCCGGCACGGTCCTCGCCGAGGTGAGCGCCGCGATCCGTGTCCCGGCCGGCCCTGATCAACGGGGCACCGACCATACCGGGAGTCGCTGGCGCGGAGCTGACCTCCGTCGGGCATCATTTCGAGGTTCGCTTCTGATCGGGGCCGACCTCCGCGACGCTGACCTCCGTCTCGCCGACCTCCTGGGGGCCGACCTCCGAGGAGCTCGACTCGCGGGAGCGGACCTCAGCGATGCGATCTTCCTGACGCAGCCCCAGGTCTCGGCGGCGAGCGGCGACCGTCGGACGAAGCTGCCCGGCCATATCGCACCGCCGCCGCACTGGTAGCCGGTACGGGGTCAGCCCTCGGCGGCCTGCTTCGCTCGGCTGGGCGCGACCCGTGGCGGCTCGTTCGGCATCTTCGGATACACCGGCGGCCAGGGAGCATCCATGAGTCCCGCCTCCATGTCCCGTTCCGACATTGTCAGCAACGGCTCGATCGACTGCGGGGCGTCGTTCATGGTCTCCCACGGATCACCCCACTCGGCGAGCAGGTGCGGCACGCTCGCCAGCGTGAGGTCGTCGAGCTCGACCGACTCCAGCTCGCTCCAGCTGAGCGGTGCCGAAACTTGACCCCCGGCGCGTGAGCGGACCGACCACGCGCCGAACACCGTCTTGTGCGGCGCGTTCTGGTTGAAGTCGATGAAGACCCGGTCGCCGCGCTCCTCCTTCCACCAGGCGGCGGTCAGCTGGTCGGGGTGTCGACGCTCGAGCTCTCGCGCCATGGCGACGGCCGCCGCCCGGACGTCGAAGCTGTCCCACCGCGGTTCGAGGCGGGCGTAGATGTGCAGACCCCGGTTGCCCGACGTCTTCGGGTAAGCGTGGATGCCGAGCTCGTCGAGCAGGTCCTTGACCCGGAATCCTGCGGCACGGATGTCGGCGAACGTCTGGCCCGGCGTCGGGTCGAGGTCGATGCGCAGCTCGTCGGTGACCTCAGGGGTCGCCGCGAGGTAGGGCCATGGGTGGAACCCCAGACAGCCCTGGTTCACCGCCCACACCAGATGCGCCATGTCGGCCACGACGAGCACGTTCGAGTCGGTCCCGTTGGGAGTGCTGACGGTCGTCTGCTGCAACCAGTCGGGAGCGCTGTCGGGGACTCGCTTCTGGTAGAAGGACTTGCCGGAGGCGCCGTCGGGGAAGCGCTGCATCATCGTCGGCCTCCCACGAAGCGTCCGCATGATCGGCTCGGCGACCGACAGGTAGTAGTGGACGAGGTCAAGCTTCGTCTCGCCACGCTCGGCGAAGAACACCTTGCTCGGGCTGGAAACCCGCACCTCACGCCCGTCGATCTCGATCGACGTCTCCTCTTTGGCTGCCACGAACGAACCGTACGCGAAGAAGCTTCGCTGCGCGATCCCTTGAGCGAACTCTTCGGGAGCGCTCAGTCGTAGTTGTTGATGGCCCGCACGTTGAGCGAAATGGCCAACACGAGGCCGACAGCCAGAACAACCCCCGCCTTGAGGAGCACGTCGCCCTCGAACCCTTTCAGGATCAGCGATCGGGCAGCTTCCATGATGTAGGTCACCGGGTTGAGCGACGCTGCGATCTCCATCGGCCGCGTGAGCTGGTCGCGGGGCACGAAGTTCGGGGTGAGGAACAGCAACGGGAAGAAGATGAAGCTCGCCGAGTTGGTTGCCGCAGCGCTGCGGGACTTCATCGCGATGAGCTGCATGAACCCCGAGAACACCGTCGCCCAGGTGGCCATGATCGCCAGGAGCAGCACGAAACCGAGCGGGCCCGACTCGATACGCACACCGAACAGCATTCCGACGACCACGATCACCGCGGTAACGAGGAGGTTCTTCAGAGTCTCGGACAGGAGCCGACCCATCACAATCGCGTAACGCGGTATCGGCGTTGCTCGAAGCTTGTCGAAGTAGCCGCCTTCGATCTCCTCGACCAGGAACAGTGCAGCCGTGCCGAACGACGCTGCCGTGAGCAGAGCGGTAGGCAGCGAGAACGCCGCGTAGCCCTGACCTTCGAGGAACGGGGTTCCCTCGCTGGGGAAGATCTTGCCTGCCTGGCCGATGTTGACGACGAAGAAGAACAACGGGATGAAAAAGACGGGCATGAGGGATTCCATTGAGCGAACTCCCTCGATGACAGCCCGCTTCGCGAGAACGAGTGTCTCGGTCATGCCTGCACCTCCTGCACATCGCCGGCCTGGCGTTCACGCGTGCGACCGGTTGCGTCGAGAAAGACGTCGTCGAGCGTTGGGTCGTGATCGAGGGAGCGGCGCGCCCGCAGCTCGGCCTTGAGTTCGCTGGGGGTGCCCTCGCGGACGATCAGGCCGTCGTCGATGATCGCCAGCCGGCCACAGAGTTGGTCGGCCTCCTCGAGGTACTGCGTCGTGAGGAAGACAGTGGTGCCGCGTGCGTTGATCTTGCGAACCTCGTCCCAGATGACCAGCCGGCTCGCCGGATCGAGACCCGTGGTGGGTTCGTCTAGGAAGAGCACGTCAGGTCGGTTGACCAGTGCCGTCGCCAAGTCGAGGCGGCGTTTCATGCCGCCCGAGTAGCTCTTTGAAGGACGATCCGCGGACTCGGTCAGCTCGACGAGCTCGAGCAGTTCCTGGGCACGGGACGCCGCGTCGGCAGGTCCGAGCCCGAACAGTCGACCTTGGAGCGTGAGCAGCTCACGGCCACTCTGTCGTTCGTCGAGACCGGCCTCCTGGAGAGCGACACCGATCTTGTGGCGCACCCCCGACGGGTCGGCCGCGACATCGACTCCGGCGACCCGAGCACTTCCCGACGTGATCGACAGCAGTGTGGTGAGCATGCGGACGGTTGTGGACTTCCCGGCGCCGTTGGGGCCGAGGAAACCGAACACCTCCCCCGGTTCGACACGGAGGTCGATCCCTCGTACGGCGTCGACGGTGCCGTCCTTCGTCTTGTAGCTCTTAACGAGGCCCGTCGCCTCGATCGCTGCGCCCGCAGCCTTCGTTCCAGTCATGTGAACGCCTCCGTAACCCTCACGCGATGAACCTACATCGAGGCACTGACAGCAAGCGGCCCCTCAACCGACAACGTCGAGCGCCTGCCTCTGGACGCCGTTGCCGAAGATCTCATGCTCGACGAGTTCCGGATCACCGTGGGCCGGGTAGCGATCAGGGTGCGCATGGCGTTCTCCTTGTGTGACGAGGACCGAGGCTCGGTTCCTCCGCTACTACGACGAACGGCGAGGACCGGAATCGACACGGGCGCGCGAAAAGTTCCCGGCGGCGGTGAACCCCTCAGCCGAGGGATCGACCTGCGACAACCGCTCGGCGAGCTGCATGGACGCCTGGATACGGCATGCTGCGCGACCGGGTCGGGGTGACGTGGGTACTCAGCGTCATCGCCCCCTACGACGCCGGCTGATCCGGTAGATCGCCAGAACCGATCTGGAGGTCGACCACGTAAGGGAGGTGGTCGGACAGCCGGAACCACTCGGACCCGACTGCTGCCCAATCGGGATCGGAACGGTTTGGAACGAACGTCCACCGCACCTCGATCGGTGCGCCCTCGGCGAAGAGGACGTAATCGATTCGCTCCCGCACACTGAGGTCGCGACGCCGCTCCCACGACGTGCAGAGCGAGAGCAGGTCACAACCCAGGAGGTTGTCGTCCTTGGGCCACCCCGACGTGTAACCGCAGTCGCGGACGTGCTGCTGGTCGGCGAGCAGTGCTGCCATCGACACGGGGTCGTTGGGCACGGTCGGGCACACCGCTGGGTCGGAGGCCGACGGGTGGTCCACGGCAAATGAGTCCACGAATCGGTACGGTGCTGCGTCGGACGCGATATCGCCCAGCAACAGCCGGAATCCGAACGATCCGGGCGCAGCATTGATGTCACCGGCCAACACCCAGCGTCGCGTTCCCGCCGGGTCGTCGGCAACGATGCGCGCCCGGATCGCTCGCATCTGCGCCTCCCGGGACGCTGCGGCCGCGCCACCTCCGGCGGTGAGGTGGGTGCCGTAAACACGAAGGGGTCCCGATGCCAGGTCGAGATCCACCCACACGAGCACTCGACGCATCGAGGGATCGAGGCACGACCCACCGACGTGCCCACCACCCGACCCGACTACGTCAAGTCCGTTCCGCACCAGGATCGCCACCCCCTCGGGATTGCCCTTGACGTCACACTCCCACGTTGTATACGTCGCCACCTTGTACTCGCCGGTCAGCCCGTACAGCGCTCCCACGTCGTCGGCCTGCGCCTCCTGCACCACGAGGATGTCGGGACGCAACTGACGCACCCGCGCCGCCCATCCGGCCCACTCGCTGTAGACGTTTCCGTCGGCCTGCGCACCGAGCAGGTTGTACGTCATCATGCGGAGCCCCGACGTCGGGGACGCGGGAACAAGCAGGTCCGGCGTCGGGCTTGGAGCACACGCACTCAGCATCAACGCAGACGCGAACGCTGCCACAATCCTGAACCGCTTTCCGGACATCCCCGCCTCCTCCGGTCGCGCCATTGAACCACGCCAGGGTCGCACCGGCGAGACCCAAGTCGGGGGATCAGGCCACGTACTCGGCGAGGTGCTGTCCGGTGAGCGTCTTCTTCTTCGCCGCGATCAGCGCCGCCGGCGTTCCCTCGAACACGATCAGCCCGCCGTCGTGACCGGCGCCGGGGCCGAGGTCGATGATCCAGTCGGCGTGAGCCATGACCGCCTGGTGGTGCTCGATCACGATCACCGACTTGCCGGAGTCGACCAGCCGGTCGAGCAACCCGAGCAGGTTCTCGACATCGGCGAGGTGCAGACCCGTTGTCGGCTCGTCGAGCACGTAGACGCCGCCCTTCTCCGACATGTGGGTGGCAAGTTTGAGGCGTTGGCGTTCGCCGCCCGACAGCGTAGTGAGCGGCTGGCCGAGACTGAGGTAGCCGAGGCCCACATCGTTGAGGTGAACGAGAAGCTTGTGCGCTGCGGGGATCGCCGCGTCGCCGGCACCGAAGAACTCGACAGCCTCGCTCATCGGCATCGAGAGCACCTCGCTGATGTCCCGACCACCGAGCTTGTAGTCAAGCACCGAGGAATCGAACCGCTTGCCCTCGCACACCTCACAGGGGCTCTCGACGGTCGCCATGACCCCCAGCTCGGTGTAGATCACGCCCGCCCCGTTGCAGTTGGGACACGCTCCCTCCGAGTTGGCGCTGAACAGCGCCGGCTTCACGCCATTAGCCTTGGCGAAAGCCTTACGGATCGGTTCGAGCAATCCGGTGTAGGTCGCCGGGTTGCTGCGGCGTGACCCTTTGATCGCTCCCTGGTCGATCGACACCACACCGTCGAGCGGCGACACCGACCCATGGATCAGCGAACTCTTGCCGGATCCCGCTACCCCCGTGACGACGACCAGCACCCCGAGGGGGATGTCGACATCGACGTTCCGCAGGTTGTTGACGTCGGCACCGCGGACCTCGAGCGCGCCGGTCGAGGTGCGCACCGCGTCCTTGATCGACGCGCGGTCGTCGAGATGCCGACCCGTGAGGGTGCCGCTCGATCGCAACTCATCGACGGACCCCTCGAACACGATCTCTCCGCCGGCGCTGCCGGCGTACGGTCCCAGATCGACGACGTGGTCGGCGATCGCGATTGCCTCCGGCTTGTGCTCGACCACCAGCACCGTGTTGCCCTTGTCGCGTAGCTGCAACAGCAGCGCGTTCATCCGGGCGATGTCGTGGGGGTGGAGCCCGATCGTCGGCTCGTCGAACACGTAGGTCACGTCGGTGAGCGACGACCCGAGGTGTCGGATCATCTTCGTGCGCTGCGCCTCGCCACCCGACAGCGTGCCGGCGGGGCGGTCGAGGCTGAGGTATCCGAGGCCGATCGACACGAACGAGTCGAGCGTGGCACCGAGGTTCTCGAGCAACGGTCCGACCGACGGCTCATCGAGCCCGCGCACCCACTCGGAAAGATCGCTGATCTGCATGGAGCAGCAGTCGGCGATGCTGACACCGTCGATCTTCGACGAGCGGGCACCGGCGGTGAGGCGGGTGCCCTCACACTCGGGGCACGTGGTGAACACGACGGCCCGATCGACGAACGCACCGATGTGGGGCTGCATCGCCTCGCGGTCCTTGGACAGGAACGACTTCTGGATCTGTGGGATCAACCCGAGGAATGTCAGGTTGATGCCCTCGACCTTGATCTTCGTCGCCTCCTGATAGAGGAGCGCGTCGAGTTCCTTCTTGGTGAACTTCTTGATCGGCTTGTCGCAGTCGAACAACCCGCACCCGTTGAAGATGCGGCCGTACCAGCCGTCCATGCTGTAGCCGGGGATCGTGATCGCTCCGTCGTTGATGGACTTCTCGTCGTCGTAGAGCGCCGCGAGGTTGAAGTCGCTCACCGATCCTCGCCCGTCGCAGCGAGGACACATCCCGCCCGTGATGGAGAACGATTCCTTCTGCCGAACGGTCTTGCCGCCCTTCTCGACCGTGATCGCGCCGGCACCGCTCACCGACGGGACGTTGAACGAGTACGCCTGTGGTGACCCGATGTGCGGTTCACCCAGCCGGCTGAACAGGATCCGCAGCATGGCGTTCGCGTCGGTCGCCGTGCCGACGGTGGAGCGGATGTTGGCGCCCATGCGTTCCTGGTCGACGAGGATCGCCGTGGTGAGGCCTTCGAGGACATCCACGTCGGGCCGCGGCATCGACGGCATGAACCCCTGAACGAACGAGCTGTAGGTCTCGTTGATCATCCGCTGCGACTCGGCGGCGATGGTGCCGAAAACGAGGGAGCTCTTGCCGGATCCGGAGACGCCGGTGAACACCGTGAGGCGACGCTTGGGGATCTCGACGCTGATGTCCTTGAGGTTGTTCTCACGAGCGCCATGTACGCGGATGAGGTCGTGGGTGTCGGCCGGGTGCGCCCCGGGTTTGGCAGTGGGCACGAGTGAACTCCAGGGTGGGCGATGTGGCCGACAGTCTCGCTCAATCTTCTGTGATGCGAGGCCGCCCCTGGAGTGGCGGCCTCGCATCACAGAAGCGGTAGGCGCGGCCACCTCCTACGATGCGCCGATGCGCAGCCGTCTCGAACGCACTTCCGCCCTCGCCGCTGTCGTCGGTCTCGCCGTCGCCCTCGTCGCCGCCTGCTCGTCCACAAGCGAGTCGGAAGGAGAGACCGCCCCGACGACCACGACTGCCATGGACACGCCGTCCGCCGACGTGGTGCTGTCAGTCTCCGGCGAGGTCGTGGCAGAGCTGGACGAGCGATACCAGTCCTACAACGTCGAGATGGTCGAGGTGACCGGCGGAGAGTTCTGGCCGCCGTACTCGGCGGGCGGGACCAAGATCACGCGACCGCCGATCGACCTGTCGAACGAGCGGCTGCGGAACATGGCCCGAGGGCTCGGTCCCGCCTACATCCGGGTGAGCGGTTCTTGGGCCAACGCGACGTTGTTCGATCCCGACGGCTCGACCGGTGGGGTCGCGCCCGAGGGATTCCGTAGCATCCTCACCGCCGACCAGTGGCGCGGTGTCGGCGAGTTCGCCCACGCCGTCGACGGGCTCGTCGTGACGTCGTTTCCGTCCAGCCCCGGGACACGCGACGAGACCGGCGCGTGGGTGCCCGACAAGGCAAAGGTCCGGGAGTTCCTGCGATTCAGCCTCGACGAGGACATCCCCGTCGTCGCGGTCGAGCTGTTCAACGAACCCACACTTCCTCCGGGGATGCCCACGGGTTACACCGCCGATGGGTTTGCCCGCGATGTCGCGGCGTTGGACCCGGTGGTCGACGAGGTGATGCCGGAACTGGACCTCGTCGGTCCGGGTTCGGCAGCCGAGGCTCGGGCGCTCGTGATCAACGCCGCGTTCGGCTCCGCGGAGATCCTCGAACGGACCGGGCCCGTGTTCGACGTGTTCAGCTACCACGCGTACCCGAAGGTCTCCGAACGTTGCGGGTCGACCGAAGGCAGCGAGATTGCGCTCTCCCCGGAGTTCCTCGGCCGTGTTCCGGCGGACGCCGACTACTTCCGCGGCGTTCGCGACGCCCACCTCCCGGGCGCGCCGATGTGGATCACCGAGACCGCCCAGGCCGCGTGCGGAGGCGACCGGTGGGCCGCGACCTACCGGGACGTGATCCGCTATGTGGACACGCTCGGGCGCCTCGCTGTCGGGGACGGCGACGTCGTGTTTCACAACACGCTGGCGGCCAGCGACTACGGGCTGATCGACGAGGATGGATTCGAACCCCGCCCGAACTACTGGGCCGCAGTGCTCTGGGCGAAGCTCATGGGACCGTCGGTGTTGGCTCCGTCCGCCGAGACGAACGTCGCCGACCTGGCGGTATACGCCCACTGCACCCCGCCGGCTGCCGACGAACCCGGAGCGACGTACGCGGTCGTGAACTCCTCGGCGACCGAGACGCGAACGGCCACGACGGCGTCGGGCAAGGCCACCGTGTACCTCCTCACCGGGGAGAATCTCGATGGCATGGGGGCGTCGCTCAACGGCGACGTGCTTGAGGTCGCCGCGGACGGTGCTTTGCCGGAACTCGCCGGTCGGCAGTCGTCCGGAGCGATCGAGGTGCCACCCGCAAGCGTCGCCTTCGTGGTCGACCCCGACGCCGAAGCCTGCCGCTGACAGGTCGAACGAATCAGGCGAGCTCGACGCCGTGGCGGCGTGCCGCCGCGACGATCTCGGCACCCCCGCCGCCTTGGTCCGCAACCCGTGCCAGGTCACGAGCGAAGCCGTCGTAGGGCGCGCCGATCGTGACCAGCAGGAGGCGCGCCGTGCCCTCGGGGATCCTCACCGAGTGTGCGGCACCCGCGGGTAGCAGCTGCACAGTTCCCGGGCCTCCTCGCACCCACTCGCCATCGATCAGGAACTCGGCGGTTCCGTCGATCACGTACTCCACCTCGTCCCACAGGTGGGTGTGCGCCGGAGGTCCCTCTCGATCGTCGCTCTCGTACTCGGTCACCTGCACGTTCCCCGCGGCGAAGGCCCTGAGCCGTACCAGGTCCGTCGACGTCCGGACCTCGTCGAACTGCAGGCCGTCGATGACCGCAGGAGCCGCAATCGCGCCCCCTTGTCCTCTTGCACACCCCGGTTCCCGGATCGCACCCACCGTAGACAGCCATCGCGCTCCAGCGCTGATCACACCGCTTTTGTGATGCGAGGCCGCCCCTCTGGGGGCGGCCTCGCATCACAGAAGGGGTTCGATCGCCGTTGTGTTATCGACATCGTGTCGCTATGATGGCGACATGTTGTCGACAACTTGGAGTTCTCATGTTTCTCGCAATTCGTGACCTACGTCGGGGCGTACGACGGTTCGCGCTACTCGGAGCGGTGATCGCACTGGTCGCCGTGCTCTCGACCGTCCTGTCGGGGCTCGCTACCGGCCTCGTCACCGACGGGATATCCGGCCTACGTCCCATCCCCCTCGACCGCATCCTCCTGCAGCAGGGAGCAAAAGAAAACTTCAGCCCGTCCA